>JAPYPM010000217.1 GCA_029937635.1 Nitrospinaceae bacterium | reverse complement strand
TTTTGCAGTAGCTAGGCCAATCCCCGATGCTGCTCCGGTGATATAAACGATTTTTCCTTGCGCCACAGTAGGGAGTTTTTTCCCTAGCTTTGCTTGCTCTAAAGACCAGTACTCCATATCAAACAGATCGTTATCCTTAAGCGGCGTGAATTGACCTATGTTAAATGATTTTTTGATAATGTCGATTGTATGTTGGTAAATATCGGCAGCGATCACTGTTTCTTTGACCGACTTCCCAATAGTGACTAATCCAAGACCAGCGACTAATATAATTCGTGGTAAAGGATCTAGTTCTTTTTTGTCTACTCCTTTGTTTTGAAGGTTAGTTTTAAAATATTTATGGTAATCATTTTTATACTCTTCAAGGACACTAGAAATTTCTTTCCGCAACTTTTCTGGGTCGTCCAAATGTTTGGGGTCTAATAAAAGCGGTTTTTGTTTGGTGCGGATTACATGATCTGGTGTTGCCGTCCCAATTTGTGACCAGTCTTTGCACTCTAGGCTCGATGCAAAAGCACAAGCCACGGGGTCTTCTCTGTAGTGGAGTAACCAACTTTGGCCTGTTTCTTCAGAGAATAATCCACGTAAACAGGGACCAATAGATGCAAGTACTCCTTCGCCACTAGTAATTTTTTTATTGACCGGGGATAGCTTTTTTTCATTATGACTGGCGATAAAATCTTCTGCTTGCTGTATTGCCTCTATGTGGCGGTCGTAACTTTCTCTTGCGGTGTTTCCAAACGTGAACAGTCCGTGATTAATCAGCACCAAGCCTTTGACATTAGGGTTTTTTTCATAAACTTCTGCGGCTGCTTTAGCCAGGTCAAATCCTGGCATGATATAAGAAACAATTCCCATTGTTTCTCCATAAATACTTTCACAAATTGATTTGGCATTGGGTTGGTTGGCAAGCACTAAAATGGTATCTGCGTGAGAATGGTCTATAAATTTATGAGGTAAAAAAGCGTGTAATAACGTTTCAACCGATGGATTAGGGGATGCGGCATCGAGTAGGTGGGTTCTTTGCTCATTAACCATATCCTCATCACTAAGATAATCCAACGTTCTAAGTTTTATCAGATGATCCAATTGTACTCCAGGAAGACCAGGTGGTTCCAATGTATCTAGATCCCATCCGCTTCCTTTAACGTAAAGAACATTAACCTCTTCCCCAAGAGCATTTGTGGTAATAGACTTTACAGAAGTATTTCCACCGCCATGAAGTACTAGGCTAGGGTCAGCACCTATAAGTCTTGAAGTATATACTCGTAATGCTATATCTTCTGACACATCTTTATATTGTTCTATCGTTGCTCTGGATTCAGATTCGTCCCAAAGGTTTTGCATATGTTTGCCTCAGTGTAAATTTAAAAACCAAAGGAAAAAATATAGCGGTTGATTCGGTTTGATTCAAGTAAATTCGATGTAGTTGACAGGCAGGATGAAAGTAGCATGAGAATTTAATCGGAAGAAAAAATTATCAGTTGACTGAGCTAGTCACAATTATTTTTAATAGAGGCTACTTTTTTAAAAGGATTGTGAAATGGGTTGGGTTCTGTGATAATCACACCCCGAAATGATAGCTAAAATTTACATTACATTTAAAGACGGTATTTTAGACCCTCAGGGGAAAGCTGTCCATCATGCCCTTAAAGATCTCGGTTATAATGAAGTGTCTGGGATCCAAATGGGAAAATATTTGGAACTAACAATGGATGGAGTTTCCAGAGAAGAAGCAGAAATTAGAGTTACAGAGATGTGCGAAAAGCTCTTTGCCAATACGGTTATTGAATCCTACCGATTCACTATAGAGTCAAAGGAGTGATTGCGTAAGACGTTTTATGCAGCAGTTTGCATGTTTTTGGAATTAAATTTTATTTATGTGTCTTTAATTTTTTCCAGAATTGACTTATGAAGTGTGGCGTAGTCGTTTTTCCTGGTTCTAATTGCGATCAAGATTGTTATCATATCCTCAAGCACGTTTTTGGGCTAGATACCGAATGGATTTGGCATAAGGATGATGTAGACCTTTCAGGATTTGATCTCATCGTCTTACCAGGAGGATATTCATATGGTGATTACCTGCGGGCGGGGGCCATAGCGCAATTTTCGAGCGTTATGAAAAAAGTGATCCGGTTTGCTAATTCTGGGGGAATGGTTCTTGGGATTTGTAATGGTTTTCAAGTTCTTGTTGAGTCAGGACTCCTTCCGGGTGCTCTTATCCAAAATCATTCACAGAAGTTTATTTGTAAGACAGTGTCAGTTCGAGTGGAAAACGTTTCTACTCCATTCAGTTGCGAATGCCTAGAAAAATCAGTACTGAATATTCCCATCGCTCATCACCAAGGAAGTTACTTCATCGATACGGATGGGTTAAATCAACTAATAGATAATGAACAGATTGTATTTCGTTATAGTGGTTGTGAAGGAGAAGTGACAGGTCGATATAACCCGAATGGATCCGTTGACAACATTGCAGGTATAGTAAATGAAAATAAGAATGTAATGGGTCTGATGCCACACCCTGAACGTTGTGCTGATCCAGCATGGCCTAATCTTGATGGACAGCTAATTTTCAAATCTATGATCCAATCTCTGCAGCCTGGAATTTTATGATGATAGATAGTAATTCTATTGCGATTACTCCAGATATAGTGCGTCAGCATGGCCTAACTCTCCAGGAATTTGGTCGTATTGAGGATCTTCTTGGCCGAGAACTTAACTTTACTGAGCTAGGTATATTTTCTGTAATGTGGAGCGAGCACTGCAGTTACAAAAGTTCACGTTATTACCTGAAGAAACTCCCTACCACAGGTCCACGTGTATTACAGGGGCCAGGAGAAAACGCAGGGGTAGTAGACATCGGCGATGGAATTGCGGCGGTATTTAAAATTGAAAGTCATAACCACCCTTCTTTTATTGAACCGCGTCAAGGTGCTGCTACAGGAGTGGGGGGAATTTTGCGAGATATTTTTACCATGGGAGCGCGTCCCATTGCGCTGATGAACTCTCTACGGTTCGGAGCTTCTGATCATCCACGTACCCGATTTTTAGTTAACGGAGTTGTTGACGGGATTTCTAATTATGGCAACTGCACTGGGGTTCCTACCGTCGGTGGAGAAATTTATTTTGACTCTTGTTACAATGGAAATATTTTGGTTAATGTTTTTTGCCTTGGGTTAATTCCTTCGGATAAGATTTTTTTAGGGAATGCTTCTGGAGTTGGTAATCCGGTTATTTATTTCGGTTCCAAGACGGGGCGCGATGGTATTCACGGCGCGAGTATGGCCTCATCAGAGTTTGACGAGTATTCTGAAGAAAAGCGGCCGACAGTTCAGGTAGGTGATCCATTTGCAGAGAAACTTTTGATTGAAGCTTGCCTTGAACTTATGAAAGAAGATTGGGTAGTTGGAATCCAAGATATGGGAGCAGCAGGGCTAACTTGCTCTACATTTGAAATGGCTGGCCGTGCTGGTACTGGTATTGATCTTGAGCTTTCAAAAGTCCCTATGCGGGAAGCGGGGATGACTCCCTATGAAACTCTATTATCAGAATCGCAAGAGCGAATGCTTGTGGTTGTCAGAAAAGGAATGGAGAAGGAGGCTTTAGCTCTGTTTGATAAGTGGGATCTTGATTCTGGAGTTGTGGGAGAAGTGACAGATAAGCCAGTAGTTCGCATTTTTGATAATGGGAACCCTGTAGTTAACTTGCCGGTTGAATTAGTTATTGATGGAGCTTTGGATCTAAAGCGCCCAACCAAAAAACCTGAATATCTCAAAGAGGTTGATCACGTCAAACTTGATTCTATTTTAGAACCGAGACGTGGGGAAAAAATTTTAAAAGACCTTCTCGCATCGCCAAATATAACAAATAAGCACTGGGTTTATGAACAATATGATTATATGGTTAGACTCAATACGCTGGGTTTACCGGGTTCAGATGCAGCTGTGCTTAGAGTAAAAGGTTCCAAAAAAGCTTTGGCATTGTCCGTTGATTGCAATAGTCGGTATTGTTACCTAGACCCCTTTCGAGGTGCACAAATAGCGGTGGCAGAGTGCGTTCGTAACATTGCATGTTCTGGTGGCGAGCCAATCGGGTTGACAAATTGTCTTAATTTTGGGAACCCGGAAAACCCAGAAATTATG
>JAPYPM010000216.1 GCA_029937635.1 Nitrospinaceae bacterium | reverse complement strand
AGCTTACTTTGGGCTGATATGAGTAATATGGAACTCCTGGGGGGATTTCCCTAGGTGGGTTGCCATGACTGCGGTAATAGCTGAAATAATATCAGGGGTAACAGATACTGAAGAGTGTTGAGGCGATGCATGAGGGGATGATTTTTTTGCAGGTGGCTCCTGGTAGGGTAATACGTAAACTAATAATTTGATGGTGAATATTAAAATTATCAGTACGGTAAAAATTACTAAAATAGCGATTAAGGAAACGGTCAGAGATGTTAGAACTATTGGATCCATAGTGTTTACTTAGGTAAAGATGAAATAGTTGCAATTATATTCGTTGAAATCTCGGCATGGTTTGAGCCAACCATTGGATCACCAAAGAGTGATATAAAAACGCCGGCTGCGACAGCACTTCCTATTACTCCTGCTACATTAGGGCCCATCGCGTGCATGAGAAGAAAGTTTGATCGGTCTTCGTCAGCACCCACTTTTTGAGAAACGCGGGCTGCCATAGGAACTGCGGACACTCCTGCCGAGCCAATCAATGGATTTATTTTCCCCCCTGAAAGTTTAGACATGATCTTGGCAAAAATAACACCACCTGCAGTGGCCATACAAAATGCGAGCAAACCCAGAATGATGATTTTTATTGTTTCCAGCCTCAGAAAAGATTCGGCGGTCATAGACGAACCGACTGCTAGTGCCAATAAAATAGTGACTATATTAATCAAGTGAGTTTCAGCCGTTTCATGAAGTCTGGCTGTTACCCCTGATTCTCGAAATAGATTTCCCAGCATCAGCATTCCAAGTAGGGGGGTAACTCCTGGAAGCATCAGGCAGCAAACGATAGTTACAGTAACTGGAAAAATAATTTTTACGGTTTGTGAGATTGGTTTTAACTGCTCCATTTTAATTTTTCTTTCCTCGGCAGTGGTCAACCATCTCATGATTGGGGGTTGAATAAGTGGAACCAGCGACATGTAGGAATAGGCAGCGACAGCTATCGGAGCCAAAAGGTGAGGTGCGAGCTTACTGGCAATAAAAATAGATGTTGGGCCATCAGCACCTCCAATAATACCAATGGCGCTCGCTTCCTTAAGATCGAACCCTAAAAATACGGCTCCAACGAGTGTTGTGTAAACTCCTATCTGTGCAGCAGCTCCAAGCAGAAGGGTTGTGGGATTTGCCAACAGGGGGCCAAAGTCCGTAAGTGCGCCTACTCCTAAAAAAACTAAAGGCGGCAAAATTTCATGTTTTACACCTTGGTAGAAAAAATTCAAAAGTCCGCCAGAGTCAGTGCTCGCCATCATGCTGAGTGGAAGGTTAGCTAGAAGGCAGCCAAACCCTATTGGTAAGAGAAGTAGTGGCTCGAATTTTTTCCAAATGGCAAGATAAAGCAGCACGCAAGCGACGAGGATCATTGTCCCGTCTCCAATGGTTAGACTGGAAAACCCGGTGGATCCTATAATTTTGGTTGCGGCATTGCCGAAAGTTAGTTCCATGAGTCGATAAATTTATAATCTAGCCGATGATCAATAAGTTGTCATCCGTATTAACTTTTTGTCCTTCTTGGACCTGAATGGAATTGATGGTACCGCTTGCAGAGGCATGAATTTCGGTTTCCATTTTCATGGATTCTATAATTATGACAACATCTCCTTCATTGACCTGATCACCTACAGCTACTTTAAGAGAAAATACAGAGCCAGGAAGAGGTGAGGTTACAGATGTCCCATTGGCTGCAGGAGTAGCTGAAACTGCTGGAGCTGTAGCGGATAAAACCTGTTGAGGAGGGGCTCCTCCTGCACTTACTTGTACGGAAAAGGCTTGCCCATTGACATTCACCGTATATGTAGCATTACCAGCTATAGGAGTTGCTGGTGTTGAAGGCGTAGTTGAAGGTTTTTGGATTGGGGTTTGAGTTTTCTGGTTTGAAGGAAATCCCAGTTCTCTATTTTTAAAAAATTCTAATGCAACTTTAGGGAAAATAGCATACGAAAGCATATCTTCTTCAGTAGTGCACTTTCCCTTGCAGTCTTTGGCAACTTGATCCCACTCAGGTTCAAGGAGGTCTGCAGGACGGCAATCAATAACTTCTCCATCTTTTGTAACCTTTGCTAGTAAGTCAGGGTCAAGAGATGCTGGCAGTTTTCCGTATTTACCAAGTACGCATTCACGAGTTTCTTTAGTAATTAACTTGTACCGCTCGCCAGTTAAAATATTTAAAGTAGCTTGTGACCCAACAATTTGGCTTGTAGGTGTCACTAGAGGAGGGTAGCCCATATCCTTTCTAACTCGTGGAACTTCTAAAAGAACATCTTCAAGCTTATCGAGGGCATTTTGTTCTTTCAATTGATTTTCCATATTGGAAATCATTCCGCCAGGGATTTGTGATTTAAGAATGTTGATATCAACACCTTTAAAATTGCTTTCGAATTCCGCGTAATTTTTCCTCACTTCACGAAAGTAATTCGAAATCTCTTCTAATAAGTTCAGATCAAGGCCAGTATCTCTGGGCAAATCTTTTTGTGCTGCGACAATACATTCCGTCGGATAATGTCCAGTCCCCATAGAAAGACTGGAGATAGCGGTGTCCACCATATCCACTCCAGCCTCAATGGCAGCTTGAAGGTTCATTCCGACAAGTCCCGTTGTAGCGTGTGTATGCAAATGAACGGGTGCATCAACTGAATTTTTAATTTCTCGGATTAGAGTTTTAGTTACTTCAGGAGTAAGTAAGCCGGCCATATCCTTAATGCAGATAATGTCCGATCCCATATCAACTAGCTGCCGAGCCATTTTTATGTAAAGCTCAGTGCTATGGTATGG
This sequence comes from Nitrospinaceae bacterium, assembly GCA_029937635.1. Classification (GTDB taxonomy): domain Bacteria; phylum Nitrospinota; class Nitrospinia; order Nitrospinales; family VA-1; genus Nitromaritima. The sequence goes on along the minus strand of JAPYPM010000216.1, from coordinate 1,472 downwards.
ACTGACTGTATAGCTGATACAACCTTCTACAGTTTCACCGCACTTATTTACTGTTTTGATAGCGGTTTCAATATTTCTCAAGTCGTTAAGGGCATCAAATATTCGAAAAATATTTATCCCAACATCAACGGATTTTTTTACAAAACGTTCAACTATATCATCTGCGTAATGTCTATATCCGACACAGTTTTGTCCTCTTAGTAGCATTTGAAAAGGTGTATTGGGAATCACTTTTTTTAATTTACGTGCCCGTTCCCAAGGATCTTCGTTGAGAAAGCGTAAGCAGGAATCAAAAGTAGCCCCTCCCCACATTTCTAAAGAGAAAAAACCCACTTGATCAAGCTTTTCTCCGATTGGTAGCATATCTTCTGTACGCATTCGGGTTGCCAGCAAAGATTGATGAGCATCTCTAAGTACTAGCTCAGTAATTTTTAATGGGGAACTTGTGTCCATGTTTAGAAATCCTAAAAAGGGTACTCCCCCTGGAATTTGGGAAGTGGTTTAGTAAAAAGAAAGCAAATTGTATAGATGTCTAAGCCTAATCAATATTCCATGTTTCGCTTAATCACCTTATAAGTGGGAACCGAAAAAGATTAAGGTAATAATTATATAAAATCAAATTTTATTTACGCCACGCCATAGGTAAAAAAAGAAGCATAATCCCAAATATTTCCAGCCTTCCCATTAGCATAAAAGCGATGAGGATACTTTTGCCTAAGAATGGAATGTCTGCATAATTACCGATAGCCCCAACCTGACCCAAGCCAGGACCAATATTAAAAAGACAAGCTATGGAAGCCGATATAGATGTTGTTAAATCTAGACCCATAAGCGACAGAAAAATAGAACCCAAAGTGGCAAAACCCATAAAAAAGCAAGTAAGAGCCACTAAATTGGTTAAGTCGTCGGGCTTAACCGATTTACCAGAAACTTTTACATGAAAAATAGCTCGAGGGTGGACGAGTTTTTTTAATTCTCTTCTAATAATTTTAAAAAGTATGATGAAGCGGATAACCTTTAGAGACCCACTAGTGGATCCAGAGCAACCTCCAACCATCATAATGATCAACATGAAGATTCTAAGAAAATCAGGCCACACATTAAAGTCATCTGTCATAAAACCAGAAGTTGTATTAATTGAAACAATATTAAATGCAGCTTTGCGGAATGCTTCGTCTAAAGGTAGTTCAGGTTTAAAAGAAGCAAGGCCCCAGGTTGCGAGTGCAACTCCGACAATAATCATGGTTCCATAAAACCGTAACTCGGGATTTTTAAAAACAATTCCAAAATTTCCGTTGACTAGTTGGTAGTGAAGGATGAAGCTGACGCCACCTAAAAACATAAATAAAATAGAAATAGATTCTACATAGATACTGTTAAAATAGCCTATGCTGGCGTTATGAGTTGAAAATCCGCCGGTAGCAACCGTGGAAAGACTGTGGCAAAGTGCATCAAAAAAATCTACTCCCCCC
>JAPYPM010000215.1 GCA_029937635.1 Nitrospinaceae bacterium | reverse complement strand
TCTGAGTAGAATAAATTTTCGTTAGACTGTACTTCGTTGCTCATAAAATCCCCTATTAAGTTATATTTGTTCGCTCATTTTGTGTAGTTGTATCGATCTCGAGTTTAGTTCAAACAATGTCTTATTTAGTTTTTAGACGGTTTCCAGGGTAATTTCTTCGCCGTAAACTGTTTGTCCTCAGAAATCATTTTCTCAATTAAATAATTCCAGTAAGGGTGCAATCCCATTCTTGCTTCCGATGGCGTTTCAGTTTTAATCAAGTTTCCCTCTTTATCAAATGTCTTACATGGAAACTCGCGCCGGGAACTCTTACTATAGATTTTTCCTCTTCGCTTGTGTCTTCTAATCATATTTTTGATCCTATTTTGATAGGTTTTAAGGTAACCCATACCCAAGTATTGACGGGATGGAGATCGTGGATTCTAGCTTCTATTTTGCCAAGACTCTTGGGGAATGGTGGGGCTATTTAAATTAGCCAGCCTGGATTTTTTTTGTTCGTCGCTAATATTTTTTCTGTTGTAGGGGTTTACGCCGAAACGAAATACATACAAGGGGCATAACGTGGCAGGGCACTCTCTTATGAGTTCCCTATAGTTTTGGCCTGATTTGCGTCCTCCCATGCACTCAATGCATTGTTCGCGTATTGCCTTGATTGGGCTTTTTGTTTTCCTAGGTAAATTTCTACTCGTCATAATTCAATTACTCCTGATTCTAAAATTTATTAGGCAATTAATACGCGAGTCTATTTGACCTTTGAGGGGGCCTTGCTATCACCAAATTTTGCCACTCTCTAAAAAATGTTTCGCCATGTTTGTAATAATTTGGATCATGTATGCTCGCTGCATAGTCTTTCATCTTTTTTACAAACAGCGGGCGCTGCGTTTTAAGATCTTTGCCAACCGTAGCTAAATAAGCCCGCCACGCGTTCTTTTTATTTCCGCCAGGGCGAACATAATTTTTCCAATCTTCTTCAAACGCGCTATGTATGTATTTAGTACTTTCTTTAATACTATCTTTAGATTGGACAGAATCGAGACTTTGGGTGGCAAAATCTCTTTTATATTGGTGACTTGGCGTTCCTCTATTTGGAGGGTGGTTATCAAGATATGTCCTATCTGAATCCTCAAAGTGTCCAGTCTCTGCATAAGGAATGTCCACTCTTTCAATCCAAGATCGGTCATTTTGAGATGCTTTCTTCTTTTTCAAAACTGGGCGCCATTTCGTAATTTGAATATGAAACCCATAGATAAGGCGACGTGTTTCTATGTAGTCACCACTCCTTAAAATGTTCATCCATCGCTGAACTGTTTTATGCGATGTATTCATATCTTTGGCGATGGTGGCGTATTTTCGAAGGAGTTGTCCGGTTTCCCGATCAGCATGGGCGATCAAATAGAGGAATAACCAAATCGCTCCTCTCATACGACTTCGATGGTGACCTTCCAGAATTAGCCCAATATGGAATGGCGCCCACCAGGTTTTTTTTGATTCTTGGCTTTCTGAATTCATATTGCCTCCTAATTATTACTAAATATTTCTACCGGATGTTGACCAATAGCTTCTTCAATATCCGAGAGTCGGTAATAAACACGCCCCTGGTATATGTAGAAACGAGGCCCCTTACCCATCGACCGCCAATTGGCCCATGTTTTTTTTGATATGCCCACAACAATTTTTTCTATCTGAGAGGAGGCGACGAACATTGGCTTGATTTCAGAATTTGATAGGTCAACAATTCTGGCCTTGGTTAGGGTGTGCTTAACTGCTAGATCATTTGGCATAGGTAGCCTTTCTTTTTGATTTGATAAAAGGAGGAAATAGTTTAGAGGGTGATTTTTTAAGAATTTTGGCGAGCGATGTGCGTTCCGTCTCATTTGGGACATCAATTTCCATTACAAAACGGGAAAGTCTATTAGGCGAGATGTTGGCTTTTTGGGCGGTGACGTAGGCGGGAGTTTCACACTCAACCAAAGCAAGTTTCAGTGGGATATTCATAATGACTCCAGAAAAAAATAATAAAAAATTCTTTATTCTTGGAGCATTATAGATGTAGGGAGTAACGTTAACCGGTTAGCGTTATAAGTTATTTTTATTTTTTATTCGATGTATACGCATTTTTAGGGCGTGGGAAGACGTTTTTTTTATATTCATATCCCATTTTTTTGTATCTATATTCCATTTCTTATCTGTCCATTCAATCACTCCATTTTTTACAGTTTCTATTGTGCCTTCTCTATATTCTGCCATTTTCTCAAACTTGTTTAATACATCTTTAAATGAATCATTAGGGTTGTCTTTTAGGATTCCCTCTAAGATTTCTTTAAGCGGATCTGCTCGAGGTCTTCTTCCAGCTGCACGCTGAAAATCTCGATGAACTATTTCTCGATAAATCTTATGACCACCTTTGCCAAGATAAGCTTCTAGCCCCTTCTCTTTCCCAAGAGCTACTATATTTTTAATATAGATTAGGGAGTGCAGTTCATGATGATATTCTTTTGGATAGCAGGGAGAATAAGTTGAATTTTTATCTCCTAGCTCGATATCAATGAGGTTTCTTAAGATATCCTGGTAATCGTAATTAGGGATATCGTTATTTAAAAGGTTGGTGCGCGTGGCTTTAAACTCTCTTTTTAATGGATCAGGTATCCAATTTGGAAGAGTCCCCGCAAAGCCATCATATTTTCGCTTGGCTAGTTGTTTACTTACCTTAACGGCTAATTCATATTTATTTAAGGCTTCTGGTAGTTGGCGCTGCAGGTCTTCAATTAACTTGGGATTGGATTCGCTCATTATAGTTATGCTGGGTTTTGTATGCCTTGGTAGCAAAGTAAATTTTGTATTGGCTTATATCTTCCCTAAAGCATAAGTCTTATCTTCGTTCTCCAAGGCGAATAACTTTGCCCTTTTCCTTCACGTTAGCTAATCGCAAGATGCGATCTTCAATCTGCTGCATTGGTTTTCTCAGTCGTTCGACATCGCTTACTACATATCCGCTTGTCACATCAGCGCCTATTGAGTGATTAACTAGTCTCTTAATTGAAAACACACCAAGATCCAAACTATCAGCAACTGTTATAAAATGTCTCCTCAAGTCATGGAGTGTAAATTTCACCCCCGACGAATCAGCAACTTTTTTTACTTGGTGTTTTGGCTCTACTAAGTGTCCTTTGGGCCCATGACCCGGAAAAACATATTTGGTTTCTTTTGGTAAGTTCATAATCCTGTCTTTAATGATCTTATATAAATAGCTTGGAAGAGGAAGAGTAAGAGGCTGTCGATTTTTAGGGTCAAGGAAAGTGTAAGATTTTTGTTTTAAGTCTACTTGTTCCACTTCTAAAGTCATTCCTTCTCCCCTTCGCGACCCAGTAAGAAGCAAAAAGAGCAGGTAGTCCTTTACAAGTTTGTTCTCTAGGCCAGTGACTGATTGAAACCATATGGGGAGATCATGCGGTTTAATAATTGTTTGCCTTCTGGGAACACGGTACCAGGCTTTCGTCTGGGATAACCTTTGGACGGGATTATATTTGATAAGCGGATCACCATTCGCATCTTCATAAAATCCAGCAGCAAAGTTTAAAAGAGATCGTAGAAATCTCATATGTTGGTTGGCTTGGGCAGCCCCCTGGTCTTTGCCGAGTTTCTCGTGTCGCTTAGCTATTGAGTCACGTTTAATATCGATAACACGACGATTGCTCCAATCAGGAAAAGCTACTCCCATTGATCGCTTATAATCTCGAATAGTGCGATCTTTCAAGTCGCGGGTTTTGAGGAAATCCCGGAAGGCCATGCTCAAAGTTATTGCCTCGCTCTTTGCTGCTGTTCTTTTAGCTGTCTCCAAGCCTCGCTTTTCTTGCAGGGACTGATAACCTTCGCCTGTTTTAATATTAGTAAGAATTTGTCCTCTAATGTCAGCGCATACTTGGGCATTGGTACCCGAGGACTCCCATCCAATTGCTTCTTCCACCAGGCGCCCATGTCGTTTGTAGCGAACAACGAAGTATTTTTTTGGTCGACCTCTATGCTTTTCGGTCGGGTGCTCACGATATCGAACGCCGTTATATCTAGTACTATTCCAGTTTGGCATGTAAGCCCCTCTGACCAGTTAAGTCGAGTTAGATTTGTCCCACCCCTGTCCCACCTCTTGTGGTAAAAAGTGGGATAGACTGGGATTCTGGAGAGCCCTTGACAAAGCCTTTAATATGGGGCAAAGTCTTATATGGGAAGGATAATGACAGTTCGGGAAAAAGTCAATAAAGAGATAACATTCGGACTTCTAATCCGTAGGTCG
>JAPYPM010000214.1 GCA_029937635.1 Nitrospinaceae bacterium | reverse complement strand
CAACACTTAAAGGAACAAATCTTTTGAGGGCAAAGCTTGGAGGAGCTATTTTAAGGCGCACTCATATTACCAACTCAAACCTCAAAGAAGTGGATCTCAATATAGCCGACCTTACAAGCGCCAAACTCGAAAAAGTTGAATTAGACGGAGCGGACCTTGGGCGTATAAAGCTAAATGGAGCCGTATTACAAGGCGCTCAACTGACCAAAGCAAACATCAGTAAAGGAAAACTTGCTAGTATTGACCTTTCAGGAGCTGACCTAAGTGGAGGGAACATGCGGGGAACAGATTTTACCGAAGCCAAACTGACAGAGGTTGATTTAAGTCGAGCTGACTTAACTGAAGCAGTCCTAGAAAAGGCGGAACTTAAAAATTCTTTTCTAACAGGTGCTGATATTAGAAATGCGAATTTTAAAAAAGCCAACCTGGAGGGAAGCGATTTGTCAGGAGCAAAAATCACAAAAGCAACCTTCCAGCATGCTAACCTTAAAAACTCCAATCTTCAAAGGGCAGACCTCGAGCACGCAGATTTTTCTAAAGCAAATCTATCGCAAGCCAACCTCACCGGGGCTAAACTAGCAGACGCAAACTTTTCAAATACTATTCTAACTGGTGCTGATTTTAGTGGTGCAGATACAACTGATACCGATTTTTCTGATGCTAAAGGTTATAAAAAACAGGAATGACTCTCTTTAAGACTAGAGATATAATTTCTTTATAATACCTTTTTTGAAACCTTGAATATAAAAGTCATCCAATTTATAATGTATTTCATTTTTTTTAATTAAATATTATGATGCCGATTCAAAAATGGCCCTTAATAAAACGGCCTTTAAATTCAGCGGAGGTGCTACGATTACGTAATGGGATAGAGATACCTCAAAAACATCTTTCAGAATCTACTACAGAGAAAACTCTCCAAAGATCAAGATCTAATGGTTGGGCCATGTTCAGCCTAAATTAAATTCAAACAATTCTTCAGTTTAAAAACTCAAGAAATACTTTAAATTTCTCAAAAAAAATTACTCAGCATAAAACCATTTAATTGAAAATAGTAAATAATGTTGAAATTTATGGCTTGGATGGTTACTTTCAGTGTGATTCTCGGATTTATTTTAATGATCTATAAAATGTAGTTTTTCCCAACCTATTTTTCACTGCTACTCATAACCAATCTTCCAAGTCAAACTGTTCGATACACTCTGAACTTCTCATATCCATAAATAAGTCAGCTTGATCAAAATTTAAATTAAAATCTAAAAGTTGCTCCCATCTCAAATCAGCCTCTTTAACTCTCTCGATATTTTGATTCAATTCTTCCTCTCCACCAAATTCCAATACTACTTTAAATCCTGTAGCTGCTTTAAATTGTAGCAAATACCTTTTATCCGCCACTCAGTACCTCCAAAAAAATAATTGAGATTTTATCTCAAATCTATTTAGCAAAAAATCCTCAGACAAATTTCCCTTTAATGCAGTCTGCGATTCAACTGACAAGTTGAATTGCACTCTACTTTATAGGATCATATAACTCTATCAATTTATTAATCCACCGTAGTGCGTTTTCTTTTCAAATATACCCAGTCATGAGTTCATTAAAATCAAAAGGTATTCCCGTTACACTATTAACAGGCTTCTTAGGTTCTGGAAAGACTACGTTGCTCAACCATATACTTAAAAACAAACACGGGAAGCGTATTGCTATCATTGAAAATGAATTTGGAGATGTCGATATTGACTCTGACCTTATCATTGGGAAAAGTGATGAAGTATTTGAAATGAAAAACGGTTGTATCTGTTGTTCAGTTCGAAGCGATCTAATTGAAACTTTAAACCGTTTATTAAACCGTCAGGATAAATTTGATTATGTAGTTATCGAAGGAACAGGGCTCGCTTCCCCTGGCCCAGTAGCCCAAGCATTCCTTTTAGAGGATGAAATCAATCAATCACTTTTTTTAGATGGAATCATAACACTAATTGATTCTAGGAATGCCTGGAGTCATCTTAAAGATGCTGAGGTTGCATGGGAACAAATAGCATTCTCACATGTTCTACTACTTAACAAATCTGACTTAATATCCACTACAGAATTAAAAACCTTAGAAAACCATGTTCGCGGCATTAATCCGACTGCTAAACTATTTGATACTATAAATTCACAAATAGATCTTAATCATTTACTAGACCTTGGTGGCTTTGATCTTCATAACGTTAACCTATCCGACAATGCATTTATTGAGCACAACCTTCAAGATGACCGCCATGAACATAAAAATAATATAACATCAGTCTCAATTATTTGTTCGGGAACCATTGATCCTGAAAAATTCAATAACTGGTTAAGAATGTTGTTGATAATGGAAGGAATGGATGTATACCGAGCTAAAGGTATTCTTAATGTCAAAAATTCTAACCAACGTTATATTTTTCATAGTGTCTATATGTTATTTGAAGGACGTTTCGAACATCCATGGGATAATATTCCTAAAGAAAATAAGATGGTTTTCATTGGTAGAAACCTTGACAAAGAAAACTTAAAAAAAGGGGTTCAATCTTGCGTTCAATCATAATTCAAATAAATTAATGACAGAGAACTCACTCCAATCAAAAAAAAGACGAAAGATTTTATTTTTTTTAATTTGCATATTGATTTAACCTCAGTCTACACCTAAAAATCGTCCCATTCCGATTTTAACTTTTATATGCCAAGTAGATCTTTCAGTATATTTTGCACTCAATGCAATGGATATATTCTAACCTATCGAAAAGAAGGTTCTGGCTCTCTGATTCGTATTTATGTTAAACAAATTTTAGAACCTGATTTTTTTAAACAATTTAAGAACTCTAAATTAAAATCAAAAATTCCTCCACTTGAATGTTTTCAATGCAGGCAAAAGCTAGGAACGCCGAAGATTCATGAACCTGGGAATCGTCCTGCATACCAAATGATTAAAGGGACATTCTTTAAAAAAGAATCAAAAAAACAGCCTTAATATTTCTAGGACACAAGGCTAACAAACTATTACATACCCAATGTTTATTTTAAAAATTTGGTTATCTATTGAAAAGTAGCATTTAAAAAATTCTAATATGGAGGGAGTGTAGTCAGTCTTTTATCTTCAACTGGCCCACCTACAGTGAAGTGATATAGAGTTTGATAACTCATATCTTTGATTCCAAAAATATCATGAACTGGATCATCAAAAAAACAGCCTATACCGGTACTTCGAATACCACTGACTTCTGCCTGCAAATATAATACTTGTCCTATAGCGCCACACTCCCAAAACAACCTCGGATAAAACCAAGACCCGTGTTGAGTTAAAGGTTTTTCAAACGCACTTAACATACCAAGGCTGAAGCAACCATCTCCTGCTATATCCTGCCCACAAGAAACGGATTTTGATAAGCCTACATAATCGCCTTCTTCAAGTAAAAATAAACCTAAAGCTTCTGGACAAAAAGTTGGTTTGCTCTACAAAAATTCTTTCTTAAATTTTTCCTTTAATTCCTCTAAATGATTTTCATTTCTTACTAATAAATATAAACCGGTTGCAAGGTCATTTACACGGTGAACAAATAATCCTAAATGTACTTGTGTTTCCCAAGGAAAAGATTGAAATGGCGCCGGGTTTAACTGAGGACTTGTTTTGATTAAAAATTGAAAAAATGTATTACGATCAATCCGTGTTTTCCTATCCATTGAAACAGCACTTCTTCTTTGATGGATGGCTTTTTGTAGAGGATATGTATCGTTATCGAGAAGATCGGACAATACATTTAACTCACTTTCCCAGTTTAGTTGGGTTTCAGTAACAGGTTTCTCACAACTTTTGGAAGCCTCTTGTATTCCTTCCCACTCGACATGAGAGCTACTTAAAATATTCGGTATCCCATGCCAAGTTAATTTCAAAAAATCATCAGCAAGGAATTGATTTTTGATATTTATTTTTGAGTGCTGTCGATTAGGGACAATAGCTATTATGCAATCTGGGACCTCTACTTCATTATCATTCGTATGAACTAATCCGAGAACACATTCTAAATCCTTAGTTGAAAAATGGTTTACCAAATTCACACGCCAACCCAAACAAGCACAGGAAAAATTGATTGCTGCCATAGCATGGCCTAAGTCGTGATGGCAATAACGAAACGCTCTCAACCCATATTTCCAAGCTTCACGCCAATAAATGGAGCTCAATCCTATAAATATGGTGTCCTCAGGCAAACCTTTTACTATTTTTTTCCATACTTCATCCGGGAAATTGGCCCGAATTTCCAAGCTATGGTTTAAGGGAGAATAATGAGAGATTGTGGGAGAG
>JAPYPM010000004.1 GCA_029937635.1 Nitrospinaceae bacterium | reverse complement strand
GGATGAAGTTGATAAAATGAATTCTGATTTTCGTGGTGACCCTTCCTCTGCGTTATTAGAAGTACTAGATCCAGAACAAAATTCGTCCTTCAACGATCATTACCTTGAGGCAGATTACGACCTTTCACAAGTACTTTTTATCTGTACCGCCAACGTTACCCATACCATACCAAAACCCCTTTTAGATCGAATGGAGGTAATCCGATTGCATGGTTATATGGACGAAGAAAAAGTAGGTATTGCTGAAAAGTTTCTTATTCCTAAAAAAATACAAGAACACGGGCTAACTAAAAAAAATGTTACGTTTACAAAAAAAATTCTATCCCAAATTGTGGAAAATTATACTCGAGAATCAGGAGTTCGTAACTTAGAACGAGAAATAGCTACCATATGTCGCAAGATCGCCAGAATAGTTGTAGATAAGGGAAAATCCTATTCAAATAAAATAGAAACTAAAGACATTGAAAAGTTTTTAGGTGTTTTGAAATTTCAACGCTTGTCCATTAAGAAACCCCTCCCAGCTGGTGTCGCCACAGGCTTAGCTTGGACAGAAGTTGGAGGAGAACTTTTATCTATCGAGGTAACTGTTTTATCTGGTAGCGGAAAACTTTCGCCTACAGGTAAGCTAGGAGATGTAATGAAAGAATCTGCTCACGCAGCTCTTAGCTATGTTCGATCTCGAGCGAAAGGTTTTGGGCTTGAAAATGACTTCTATCAGAAAACTGATATCCATATACATATCCCCGAAGGGGCCGTCCCTAAAGATGGGCCCTCAGCAGGAATAACCATGGCTATTGCAATGGTATCGGCCTTAACAAACAACCCTCTGCGACACGATGTTGCAATGACTGGGGAACTAACATTAACTGGAAAGGTTTTACCCATTGGTGGACTCAAAGAAAAATGTCTGGCTGCCTATCGAGAGGGAATTTTGAAAATTATTTTGCCGAAAGAAAATGAAAAAGACATCTCTGAAATTCCGGACAAAATTAAAAAGAAAATGAAATTTTATCCAGTCTCTAATATTGATGAGGCTATGAAACATGCTTTTGACAAAAAAATAAACCCTAGACTAAAACTACCTAAAACAAAAAAACAGCAAGAAAATTCTCGCCAACAATCTGTATCTACACTAAACTAGCTTTAGCCATTAAATTTTTAATAGCTAGTTTCATATAATCTCATAAATAAATTTGTGTGACCTGCCTCTTCACAAGCTCTATAATGAAAGTTACATATCCTGGTCGATATGGTTATAAGGAACTAACCTATCTTCATTTAAAACCATAGCCATTAGCTGATCAGTCTGAATAAATTCATTCGTTATTTTTAACAAAGTAGCAGTGTTAGAGAGAAACTCATCTACAGCTTGTTTTTTTATCGATTTTTTATAAAAATCTTCATAAAAATATATTAGACGTTCTGCTTTATCCAGACGAGAATTAATCATTTTATAATCTATTTTTCGCGCACTTATCTTACGAGCAAACTCCTCATAATTGAGATAATTTTCAATATCCTTAGGATGTTCTCCACGGGAAAGCAATATTTTTTTTGTCTCGTCAAGTCCATAGTCTTGTAGCAATTTTTTAAATTCAATGGCCACATTATTTAAAGGAACCCCTTCTGAGGTTTTACACAGGTACCCTAAGCTAAAAATAATTTTATTTATATTGCTATCGAGTTGCATTCCGTGAAAAGAGTAAGATTTTGAATCTTCATTCCTTTCAAATGCACCCCACATACCTCCAAATTTTTGAACTAAAGTTCGCCTTAAGTCCAATGAATCGAATCTATCTAGACATGAAGTTTTATCTATCGCCACATATGAACTAAATTTTTTCGTATTAATTTTTTCAATTAAAGAAGAATTAATAGGAATTTTCGCTAAAACTTTTTTAGAATTCGAGAAAACTTCCTCCTTAGTTATTTGCACTTTCTCCGTGCGAACCCATGTGGATTCTTTCTTTGGTTGAATAACTGGACCTTTCACTTCCTCCCCACCATCACACGCAATTAAAACCGTCATGGACATTAAATAGACTGTGAAAATAGCAAACCAAATTTTCATGAAATACTTTTAAAAATATTTAAATGATTTTATTTTTACCCACTTTATACCCTAAATCCTAAAAGGATTCCAGAAAAGTCCTTATTTTTTCAATGCATCATGGAGTATACTATTGATGAAGATTACATAACCTAATCCAGACCAATACAAACTTATGAATTTTTTCTGCCCGTCTTCAGTTCTGGTTAGTCAAACCAAGACACTAAAACCGTAATATGAATCTATAGAAACTCCTCTAAAACAATCAGTCCTACCAAAGAGGAATTCATAATATACCAAGCAAGGAATGTTCTTTTAATATTTAATAATGAAAATTATTACCCGAAATATTTTTATAGTTTAAAAACTTTTTTTATTCATGGAGGTATATGAACCCTTTTAATTTCCCTAATCATAAGGTTTTACAAAATATTCTTAAAAAACTTTGATTCTGTACATGAATTTCGGAATAAAACCTTTAGAGATTTGCTTAATATTACGATATACCATTTGATATCAATGAGAAAAGTCTATATGAAAAATTACAGAATATTTTATCCTATCCTTTTTTTTATCGTTTTTTCGGCATGTTCGCTTCGAGTTGATCCTATTGATTCTTGGTCAAAGATTTTTCGAACCCAAACCGATTCGAGTTACTATCAAGGAAAATCAGAAAGTTTAACAAGTAAAATAGCCAAAGATATTGAGGAGTACGAAATCAACAAAATTACCGTTATGGACTTTGTTGATGAGGAAAGTCAAACAACTATCCTAGGTGAGTACCTTTCATCCAGAATAGTTGAGGCATTTACTGATCGGACTTTGTTTCAAGACCGTATTTTTCACGTCACTCAAAAAGGCGAGGTCAACGAAATTTTGCAGCAACTTAATCTGCAGCATAACTACTTGTATGCAAAAAAAGATTTAAAGGCTCTTGGTGAATCACTGAATTCTCAAGCGATTCTAACAGGAAAAATCACAGATCTAGGTACCAATATTGATATGCATCTTACCCTAACCGATGTCGGTACAGGTGAAGTGATCTCATCAGCTACACAGCATATCAAGCGTACTAGATTTGCAGTCGAGATGCTTAGACAGCATTAACTATTTTCATTTATGCCTAACTCACGCCAATATACATCATAATGATATTAGCAAGGGGATAGTTTTAAAAAATTTAAGGTTTAAGGACGGAGCGATACCTTCCAAGGGCCATAAGCGGGAAGAAGTGCTGATACATATGGTATTTAATAAAGAAGTGAATGGGAAATCCCGTTCCCGTAAACTCATCTTCCTGCCACGACCCGTGGGGCTCTTGTTTATTCAATAAAAACTCTATACCACGCTTAACAACCAAACTTTCTTCCTCCCCACCGGCAATCATCCCCATCACAGCCCAAGCTGTTTGCGAAACTGTACTATTACCTTTTCCTGCTAATGATGGAATTTTATAACTTTCGCAAGTTTCTCCCCAACCGCCGTCTTTATTTTGATGATCTTCAAACCATTTCATCGAGCGACAAACATATGGCTGACTCATATCTTCGCCGATGGAAGCAAGACCAGTAAGAGCTAACCAACTTCCATAAATATAGTTGACTCCCCAACGACCCCACCAAGACCCATTACTTTCTTGCTTTGCTTTTAGAAAATTAATAACTCTTTTAACTTTTGGGTGATTATTTTTGAAGCCAAGTTGGCCAAGTAACCACAAAACGCGCCCGCTCACATCTGCCGATGGCTGATCTAGCATGGCACCATGGTCTGCAAATGGGACTTGATTTAGAATTTCCTGTTCATTATTTATGTCAAACGCTGCCCAACCACCGGACTGACATTGCATACTAAGTAACCATGAGGTCGCTTTCCTCGATTCTTGCAATTTTTGATAAGAATCCGGTAATGTTATTCGGTTAAGAAAAATAAGAATCTCCGCCGTATCATCACAGTCCGGATAAAGCTCGTTATAAAACTCGAAAGCCCAGCCACCGGGTTCTACCTTAGGGTTTTTAATGGCCCAATCTCCCTTTTTAACTACCTGTTTACTCAGAATCCATTTGGCTGCTTTTACCAAAGCCGGATGATCTGTAGACATTCCAGAATCACAAAGAGCATTAGCCGCTATGGCAGTATCCCATAGCGGAGAAACACAAGCTTGCATAAGCGTGCCCTCTTTCTTGTTTATTAAGAATCTTTCTACCGCTTCCAATCCCTTAACCCACTTTGGATCATTCTTAGAAATTCCCTCATAATGATAGGCTAATAAAGAATTGAGCATTGCCGGCTGAATTCCAGAGAAGTCTCCTTGTTCTTCTTGATGTTCAATAACCCAACTAAGAGCCCTTTTAAGAGCTATTTTACGAAAAGGTTTCCACGGCGATCTACCAATGAACTTTATAACTTTGTCCAGATTGATAAAAAAATTTCTCCAAGAACTAAAAACTAGTCCGTCCGATTCAAAACCTAACTCCGAGTCACCACTAGTAAATAGCTCTTTAAAATCATTTCCTTTAGGAAGATGACACACTGGTTTATGGCTAATAACGATCGAAAGCGGGACCACCGTACCGCGAGACCAACTGGACATCTCATAAATATTTAGAGGAAACCAATTTTTAAGCAGAATAATCTCTACCGGAACAGAGGGACAAACACTCCAGGAAATTTGGCCAAACATAGCGAGGAAAACTTTGGTAAACACACGCGTAGCTTTAATGCCACCGTTTGCAAAAATTGCTTCGCGCGCTTGAATCATTTCTGGACGTCCTTTTGAAACGCCTGCAAGCCTTAAGGCCATGTAAGATTCCACTGTAGAGTTGATATCACAAGGTCCTCCAAAATACAGAGGCCAACTTCCATCCTCTCTTTGTGTATGAAGAAGGTAATTGGTAATTTTTTTCTGCTTTTCTAGGTCGACCGTTTCGGTAAAGTGCATAAAAAAAACAAGTTCCGCCGTAATGGTAGCGTTGGACTCTAATTCGTCGACCCAGTAACCCTCTTCTGTTTGCCTGGATAACATAAAATTGCGTGATTTATTGATTGCTAAATCTAATCGTTCATCAAAATTCATAAAGGTATTTTCTTGATTTTAAGCCACTGTATGCAAGGAGAGATCGAAAAATCATTAATAAAATTTAAAGCTATCTCAGTATGTCATTGATATTAAATACCCAAAATACATTAAATAATGCTCACAGGCAGATAAAAGTATAGAAAATGCTGTTTAGAATGGCTAAAATAGCTGAATTAAACTAAAAAATAAAGTCTTTATGGATTGGCCTGTTTATTATGATTATGGGAGTATTAATTATATAATGTAGAAAAAATACTTTGAAACATTATGAAACCAGTTGACATTACGCCTTAATTTATCTAGTATAGCTCTCTTCCATATTTACTTTAAAATCCCCTATTAAATCAAGCCACTGAGCTTATGAAAACGATTTCTTTGAATGCGAATACTGTAGATAAAAAGTGGGTTGTTATAGACGCTTCTGATAAGGTTTTGGGTCGTGTCGCGACAAAGGTTGCAGCCATCATCCGTGGAAAAACTAAACCTACATTTACTCCACATGTTGACTGTGGTGACAATGTGATCATAATTAATGCCTCTAAGGTTAAACTAACTGGTAAAAAATGGGATCAAAAAATTTATTACCACCACACTGGATTCCCTGGTGGGATAAAATCAGCAACAGCCAAAGAAATGAGGGAAAAAAAACCCTCTAGTCTACTTAAAAATGCTATCCAAGGTATGTTGCCAAAAAATCGACTAGGAAGAGTACTGGCTGGTAATTTTCGCGTTTATGACGATAACGAACATCCCCACACTGCGCAAAACCCAGAGACAATCTCTATATAAAGTGTAGCGATCGGTAATATTCAATAACTAAATTTAATTAATAAAAATACACGGAAATATAAATTATGGGAAACATCGGTGAAAAGTTTTACGCAACGGGTAGACGCAAACGAGCTATAGCCAAGGTATGGATCCAGTCTGGCTCTGGTAAAATTACTGTAAACTCTAAAGAAGTCAAAGAATATTTTATGCGTGATTCTCTAGTCATGAATGTTAAACAACCATTGACTTGCACCAACACAACAGAGTCTTACGATATCAACGCTACAGTTATTGGTGGTGGTATCTCGGGACAAGCTGGGGCATTCCGTCTAGGCGTATCCCGAGCTCTACTAGAAGCTGATTCCGAACATCGTGCAGCTCTGAAAAGAGGAGGCTTCCTCACACGTGACGCACGTGTTGTCGAACGAAAAAAATATGGCAGACCTGGTGCTCGTAAACGTTTCCAGTTTTCCAAACGTTAATAAATTTAATTCCCATTGTCTATTCTGATCACCGAAGCGTTTCCAGAAAAAATACTACCCAAAAATCACTTTTCAGCTATTATATTAAATCGTTCAATACTAAAATAGCGCTGGTATTCTTCCCTTTATTTTGAAGACTTGCAAAAGAATTAAAGGTAGCTATTTTCTATAGGAAATTCTATGGCAAAAATTGGTATCGCAGGTGCCAGTGGCTATACCGGATTTGAGCTACTTCGCTTGCTCACAAATCATCCGAATATCGAAATCGTTTTTCTCACCTCTGAAACCTATCAAGGCGAAGATATCTCGAAAGTCTTTCCTTCAATCAGGGGAGTTCTCGACACAAAGCTATCATCAATTGAGTCTGTATCCAGCGAGGCTTGCGATCTTGTTTTTCTTGCTCTCCCTCATACAACCTCTATGGACCCGGTACCAATTTTTTTAAGTAGGGACACCAAGGTCATCGATCTGAGCGCTGATTACCGGTTAAAAGATCCAACTGTTTTTAAGGACTGGTACTCGTTTCCACACAATCAACCAGCGCTATTAAAAGAGGCAGTCTATGGTTTACCGGAGATACATCGAGAAAAAATAAAATCTGCACGTCTGGTAGCCAACCCAGGTTGCTATCCAACAAGTATAACTCTCGCCCTTGCCCCCTTAGTAACTGAAGACTGGGTCGATTTATCCAGTATCATAGCAGACTCTAAGTCTGGTGTCTCGGGTGCTGGGCGCAAGGTATCTCTTGCAACTCAGTTTTCCGAAATTAATGAAGGGGTTTCTGCCTATAACATTGCTGTCCACAGACACACGCCAGAAATCGAACAAGAATTGTCAGCATTAGCCAAAACTAATGTGCTGATATCTTTTTCACCCCACCTCGTACCAATGACACGAGGAATGCTAAGCACGGTTTATATCAATTTAAAACAAGATATGTCTTCTGAAAACCTTATTGAGTATTTTCAGAAATTTTACAAAGATGAGCCATTTGTTCGAATACTCCCATTAGGAGAGTATGCCAACTCCCATTTCACAGTATCCTCAAATTTTTGTGATATCGGTGTACATGTTGATAAACGCAACCAAAGGGCCATCATCACAAGCGCCATTGATAATTTGATAAAAGGTGCCTCTGGTCAAGCTGTGCAAAATATGAACCTCATGCTAGGGATTTCAGAAACAACCGGACTTAATTTTCCTGGTATTTTCCCCTAGATATATTGACTATGAAAAAAGAATCTTTAAGCCGTGGTTTTCGAATCCCAGGATTTAGTACTGCCGGTATTTTCTGTGGAATCAAAACTAACAAAAAAAAAGATCTCGCTTTAATTTTTTCTGAAGAGCCTTCTGTTGGTGCAGGTGTCTTCACATCAAACAAAGTGGTTTCGCCCACCATAACCTGGTGCCAACAAATTCTTAAAAGTTCTAAAAAATTTCGAGCTATCGTGATTAATAGTGGGAATGCCAATGCTTGCACAGGGCCAAAGGGGATGAAAGACTGTCAATCTTTGGCCTCAAAACTTTCAAAGAATCTTTTGGTTGACCCCAAAGAAATTTTTATTGCATCAACAGGTATCATAGGTGTCCCTTTACCAATAAATAAAATTGTACAATCCCTACCAATTCTATCCAGAAATTTATCTCCTATGGGATGGGCTCAGTCAGCTGAAGCAATTATGACTACCGACTTAGCCCCAAAATTTAAATCGCTAAGTTTCTATGTCGGAAAACATAAAATAACTATGGGTGGCATTGCCAAAGGGTCTGGAATGATTCATCCGAATATGGCTACAATGTTGGCGTTCATTGCCACAGATGCAGCCATTGATAAAAGAACGCTCGGTCTTGCTCTTAAAGAAGCAAATAATAAAACTTTCAATCGTATCACAGTAGATGGAGATATAAGTACCAATGATATGGCTCTACTGTTAGCAAATGGCAAAGCTAAAAATATAAGTATTCGAGCGGGTAGTCCTGCTTACAGAAAGTTTGTCGATAAATTAACAGAGCTATGTTTATATCTAGCGCATAAAATTGTACTTGATGGAGAAGGGGCCACTAAATTTGTCACAATTCGAGTACATGGTGTCAAAGTAAAAACTCATGCCCATGTGGTCGCTAAATCAATAGCAACCTCATTATTAGTTAAAACTGCCTTGTTTGGACAAGATCCAAACTGGGGAAGAATTATTGCTGCAGTAGGTTCTTCAGGGGTACCTTTCAATCCAAATAAGATTAAAATTTCACTCAATGATTCTGTTCTTTTCAACAATGGAATGCCCGAAAAATCGTCTTTAAAGTCAACCCTTCGTAAAAAAATGAAGAGCAAAAATATTTTTATTTGTATCGACCTTAAATCAGGTATCTACTCAGACGAGGTTTACACCTGCGATTTATCTTATGATTACGTTCGCATTAATGCTGAATATACAACTTAAAGAGCTTTGAAGCTAAAATCTTTTCTTTTTCAACTTCTACTGTATCTTGAAGACAAAATTACTTAAATTTTCTATAAATAACTGAATGACCATGAAAAAATTTTTAATAAAATACTAACCTTAATAACTTATAGTTATTAAATCACGTAGCATATCTTTTATAATTTTCCACTTATTTAAAATCATGCCCCTTTTAAAAATTGTCAACTGCACGGATTCGATACTCCGTAAAAAATGCCTGAAGGTTGAAAATATCGATGAAACTTTAGTCAAGTTAACAGATAACATGATCGAAACCATGTATGCAGCCTCTGGATTAGGTTTGGCTGCAAATCAAGTGGGGGTATCCTCTAATCTTTTCGTTATTGATGTGGGTATTGAAAAAGAAAAACGTGACCCAGTTATTATTATTAATCCAGTGATTACTGCTTCGGAGGAATTAGTCATGGCTGAAGAAGGTTGCCTTAGTATTCCTGAAGTCTTTGCAGAGATTAATCGCTTCCAACATGTTGAAATTAAAGGTTACGATCTTAAAGGAGACGCGTTACGTTACGAAGCCGAAGGTTTTCTTGCCAGAGCATTTCAGCATGAAATGGACCACTTAAAAGGTATTCTTTTCTGGGATAATCTAAGCAAAGTAAAACGAAGTATCATGCAACGCAAGTTCAAGAAAAAACTTAAAGAATTAGTAGCATGAATATTGTATTTATGGGGACTCCAGAATTTTCTATCCCCACCCTAAAAAAACTATATAGATCGCATCATAATGTTCAATTAGTAGTCACTCAACCTGATCGACCCAAGGGGCGAGGTCGTGAATCAACTCCACCTCCTGTAAAACAGTTCGCATTAGAAAATAATATCCCCATACTTCAACCTAAAAAATGCACGAATCTTGAGGTTGTAAAAACCTTAGGTATATTGAACGCAGATTTTTTTATTGTTGTTGCATTCGGTCAAATTTTAGACCAAGCTTTGCTAGCTCTTCCGCTTCATTTCTGTATAAATTTACACTCTTCTCTACTACCCAAATATCGTGGTGCTGCTCCCATTAACTGGTCTATCATTAACGGAGAAACAGAAACAGGAATTACTACTATGAAAATGAATACGGGGCTTGATACAGGTGATGTTTTACTCGCTCATAAAGTTCCAATTAATGATGACGATGATGCCCAGTCCCTCCACGATACCTTAGCGCAAAAAGGTTCTGATTTGGTTTTGGAAACACTAAACCAGTTTGATTGTGGATCATTGGAAGGGACTTCCCAAAACATAAAATTAGCTTCCTATGCCCCTAAACTTAAAAAGGAAGATGGCTTGATACAATGGAATCAACCTGCTATTAAAATTCACAATCTAGTTCGCGGACTTGCGCCCTGGCCAGGTGCATTTTCATTTTTAGAGTCTAAACGTTTTAAAATCTGTAAAACTGAAATAAAAAACTGTGATTCGTCTAATCAGCCAGGTGTTATTTTGCGTATTTCTGGTCATGGCATAGAGGTTGGAACCCAAAGTAAAAAAATTATCATTACAGAATTACAACCCGAAGGTAAAAAGAGAATGGACGTAAAAAGCTTTTTAGCTGGACACAAATTAATTATAGGAAGTAAGTTTGAAAAAAAATCTTCACTTTAAAATTAGTCTTTAACTAACGAGAAAAAACTATGCACCGAACTTTGATTACCGGAGGCGCTGGATTTCTTGGTTCTCATTTATGTGACTATCTATTAAATAAGGACCATGAAGTTATTTGTATGGACAACCTGATTACTGGGTCCCTTTCAAATATAAAACATATTAAAAATGATCGATTCAATTTTATTGAACACAACGTCACCAAATTTATTAATATTGATGGACCGTTAGATTACATCTTACATTTTGCTTCGCCCGCAAGCCCTATCGACTATCTTGAGCATCCTATACCAACATTAAAAGTTGGCTCTCTAGGCACTCACAATGTACTTGGTTTAGCTAAAAAAAAGAAGTCCGTTTTGCTAATTGCCTCTACTTCTGAAGTATACGGAGATCCTTTAATTCACCCACAAAGAGAAGATTATTGGGGTAATGTTAATCCGGTTGGCCCACGAGGAGTCTACGATGAGGCAAAGCGCTTTGCGGAAGCCATTACAATGGCTTACCACCGCTACCATAATATCGACACCAAAATTGTTAGAATTTTCAATACTTATGGTCCCCGTATGCGTCTTAACGATGGAAGGGCAATACCAAATTTTATTAAACAAGCGCTTACAGGAAATGAAATCACTACATTTGGAGATGGATCTCAGACAAGAAGTTTTTGCTACGTCTCCGATCTAATAGAAGGAATCTATAGATTACTGATGTCTAATATTAACGACCCGACTAATATTGGAAATCCTATTGAGATGACAATTCAGCAAATGGCTGATAAAATTTTGCAAGCTACCGGAAGTCATAGTAAAATCTCATATCTTCCTTTGCCAAAGGATGACCCAAAAGTTCGACAACCTAACATAGATAAAGCAATAAAATATTTAGGCTGGAAACCGCATGTTCAATTAGATGAAGGGCTGAAGGCAACCATAGATTATTTTAAAACCCAACTAGACATTAAAACCACTAAAGAAAAATAAGTTAATTTTTTCAATCATAATAAAAAACTAATAACTTTTTTAACTATATTTATAATTTAATGGATCGTGTAAGAAAATTTTTAAAAGATAGCGGTGATTTGAAATACCAAGTTGCCGATACCTTGGCTGGTGAAATCTTGAAGGCTGCCCATACCATAAGAGATTGTTTATCTAATGGAGGTAAATTACTTCTAATGGGTAACGGCGGAAGTGCTGCTGACTCCCAACACATTGCAGCCGAATTGATTGGACGGTTTAAAAAAGAGCGTAAAGCAATACCTGCACTTGCTTTAACTGTTGACTCTTCCTCATTGACTGCTCTTGGAAATGATTATGGATTTGAGACCATTTTTTCTCGTCAAATTGAAGCGCTTGCAACTCCAAATGACGCCGTAGTTGGGATAAGTACTAGTGGTAATTCTAAAAATGTAATTCTTGCACTCAAACTTGCTCGAAAGTTAGGCTCCAAAACGATAGGTCTTATGGGTCACGAGGGGGGAAATATGAAAGATTGTGTTGACATCGGTATTATAGTTCCATCCAATGACACGGCACGCATTCAAGAAGTACATATCACGGTCGGTCATATTATTTGCGAAATCATTGAACAAGATCTCATAAATGAAAACAAAATTTAAAGATTTTCTTGAAAGCGAACATCAACCTCGAATCATGGTTGTAGGTGACCTTATTCTCGATGAGTATATATGGGGTTCAGTCAGCCGTATATCCCCAGAAGCACCGGTACCTATACTTGAAACTAAATCAGAGAATCTGACTTTAGGGGGTGCTGCAAATGTTGCTAATAACCTTGTTGCTCTTGGATGCGAAGTTTATCTTGTCGGAGCAATAGGTAACGATGAAAAAGGTGACAAATTACTCTCTCTTGTAGAAGAAAAAAAAATAACATCTCAGGGTATTTTCCGTTTTGTGTACAGACCCACCACATCTAAAATTAGAGTTATTGGTCATAACCAACAAATTCTTCGCATTGATAAAGAAGATAATCGGCCTATTACAGAAGAAACTGAGCATAAAATTATCAAGTTTATCAATAAAACTCTGCCTGATATGGATATTGTGATTTGCTCAGACTATCGCAAAGGCATTCTTACAGAAAAGGTTTTTAGCGCTATAATACATAGGGCTAGTAATTCAAAAAAACGAGTTCTCGTTGATCCTAAAAGCTCTAATTTTGAATTATATAAAGGAGCAACTATTATCACTCCTAACCAATTTGAGGTAGAAAAAGCTGTCCCCATTAAAATTGTTGATAAAATAGATTTAGACCGTGCAGCTGAATACCTATTAAACCTAACTCATGCAGAGTTAATTTTGATCACTCGGGGTAAGGACGGCATGACTCTTTATCCAAATAAAGAAAATCCGATTGATATTCCTACTCAAGCAAAAGAAGTTTTTGATGTTACCGGAGCTGGTGATACGGTCGTTTCTGTTCTTGCTATGGCCCTAGCTATTGGGCTCAATTATCAAGATTCGGCTTGTTTATCTAATATAGCTGCTAGTATTGTTGTTGGTAAAGTGGGAACCGCTGTTGTTTCCTTAGCTGAAATTGATGAATATCTTGATGAAGAAATGCTCCGTACCTCAAAATCTGTGCTGAATCTAGAAGAACTAACCAAAACTGTTAGCCTTGCAAAGAGTGTGGGTAAAATAGTTGTATTCACTAACGGCTGTTTTGATCTTATTCATGGAGGACATATTGAATTTTTACAAAAGGCCCGAGAAAAAGGAGACCTTTTAGTGGTTGGGCTCAATAGCGATAGGTCTGTTAAAGCCATTAAAGGGAATGGTCGCCCGATCAAGACAGAAAAAGAACGTGCGAATATTATCTCTGCATTGAAATTCGTCGACTACATTACTATTTTTGATGAAAATACGCCGGAAGAAATCATTCGCCAAGTACGTCCAGATATTCTTGTCAAAGGAAATGACTATAATATAGATGAAATCGCTGGGCGTGAAATTGTCGAAGGTTATGGTGCAAAAGTAGAACTCATCCCTATTGTTAAAGGACTTTCAACAACAAATATAGTTACAAAAATTCTTGAAAACCACAAGTCCAATTAGAATCCAAATACTTGGCATCCAATCTTTAGACTAATTTCCTAGTCGCTTATTAGGTATAAGATAGTTTTTAACATAATCTATAATACCCTCTTCTATAGAGTTTATCGGCAAAGTATAGCCAGCTTCGAGAAGCTTTTGGGTTTCTGCACAGGTATGGTACTGGTATTGATTACGAATAGTTTCTGGCATTGGAATATATTCAATTTTAGGATCTCTACCCATTGCTTTAAAAATTGTTGCCGCGAGATCGTTCCAATTTCTAGCCTTACCGGATCCAATATTAAAAATCCCACCAATAGTTGGATGGTCTAGAAAAAATAAAGTCATCTTAACTGCATCTTTTATGTAAAGAAAATCTCTCTCCTGGTCACCATCCTGATATTCTTTTTGATATGATTTAAATAGACAAATTTTATTTTTTTCCCTTGCCTGAATAAATCCTTTTATCACCATGCTTTGCATATTTCCCTTATGGTACTCATTTGGTCCAAAAATATTAAAATATTTTAGGCCTACAACACGATCAAGAACACCTTGGCTTTTTACCCACAGATCAAACTTATGTTTACTTTCACCATATAAGTTAAGTGGCTTTAATGTATTAAGTTTTGATTCGTCATCGCTATAACCTATTTCTCCATTTCCATAAGTTGCAGCACTTGAAGCATAAATAAAACGAACATCTTTTTCCAAGGCATAAGTTGCAAGATGCCGTGTATAATGGTAATTATTTTTTGTAAGAAATTTTTCATCGGTTTCTGTCGTTGAAGAACAGGCTCCCATGTGAATTATCATCTCTATTGAATCTATTTCTCGACTTAGGACCTTCTTTAAAAAAAGATCCTTTCCTCTTAATTCTTTATATTTGATTGATGCAATATTTTTTTCTTTTTCAAAGTGATCAATATCATCAACTATAATGATATCTTTCCTTCCTCTTATATTTAATTCTTGAGCGATAGCACTCCCAATAAAACCTGCACCACCAGTTACAACAATCATAATTTATCTCTATCAGACTTTAGTTTGTTTTTCTTCATAACTAATCTGTAACTCTGAATACCACGCAGGCGACCAGATTCTCCTTGTTCTAATTTTTGTGTTCTAATAATTTCCACAGGTTGTCTTCCTTCCGTGATAAATATTTTTGTCTGCCAATCTAAGTTTAGAATATGTGGGCCATAAGGATGATCCAATATCCACTCATTCAATAACCATGCATTCTTATAAACATACTTCCCGCCCTCTTCAACCGCATGAAGATAAGAAACTTTTTTCCCTAAATTTCGTTCGGAAGATATCAAATTAATATTAATTGAAAAAAAGGTGTCATTTAACTGATCTTCTTTCTTGGCTATTAAAATACTTGATTCTAAAACCTTTAATGCAGGCAATCCTCCCGGATGCATAGAAGGAGGTTCTAATTTTACCGGTGCAGAATTAAGCCTATTATGCCATCTCTTTAAATCTGCTGGTGATCTTAAAACATAGTTATTAAATATAAACTCTGGATTTACTTTACGAAATGTAAAGTTCCCAATACGTTGTTCCGATATAAATAATTTTATAGGTATTATAATACTTTCTGACTTTCCCTTTGTTTTTGTAACTTGAAGGTAATCATTTAAGTGCAAATACTCTATACCTTCCTCATTAATCTTTAATGTATCTGATTCGGCTTCTTCGCCATACTCTACAAAATAAATATCCCCCAACTTTCCTTCGTTTATAATTTTATTAACGCGCTTTGTTGTTTCCTTTCCACCATACAAATAATATTCGATATGTGGACGTCGAGATAATACAATTAAATCATTAGTTCCTAAATCTTTTACAAATTTCGCAACAATGTCAAGTCGTTGATAGGAGAACCTGCCTGGCCAAGTTACCTGAAGTAATTCTTTGCCTGACATAAATGTGACTAGGATCAAAATCGAACCTATAACTATTTTACCTGCTGATTCTTCTAATTTATTTCGCATTTTATTAAAGATCCCTAAGGCACCAATAACTGAACACAATATAAATATTGGTTGTAGATAAAAAAATACTCTTGAGTGTGGAGTTATTTCAATCAAACCTGAAAGACTGGCTAGATACGAAACTACGGGAGGAAACACTAATAAACAAACAACTAATATAAATGTTGCTCTATTGGTATGAAGCAAGGTAAAGAATCCAATTACTACTAATATAATAGTAAATATTTCACCAGATTTAATTGGTTGAATCCAACTAATTAAAACGGATATAGGAAAAGATCTCAATTCTGACTGGGCCGCATTAGACAAACCAAGCTTAAACATTTCTGGTGAAATTAAAATAAAATACTGTACATACAAACCTAATAAGCAAATCATTAGCACTATAAGGTTTTTAAAATATGGACTTGAAAGATCTAACCATCGACTAGGCTTTGATAGAACAATGGATATAAGAAAAAATAAACCCAATGATCCCTCAAAAAATACAAATGTAGGTAGTGTCCAAGTGCCAATCATCATAAGCCCTGCTAATACAGAAAGTTCTTTTAAATTAAAAAATTCCTTAGAGCCTCTTAAAGAATCTTTAGATTCATCTATCCAGACGATCAAACGGTGAAAAATATACTGCCCAATAAGGAGAATCAACATATATCCCCTTGCATTTGTCGAATAAAAAATATGACCACCATTAATTGCAATTAGTAATGAAACTGCTAGCCCAGCATGAAAGTTTCGCGTAATTCGATGAGTGGTAAAAAACGCTAACGCTATACTCCCAATCCCACAAATTAGAACTGGAGTACGTATTAAAAATGGGTCTAACCCAAATATCTTAAATATTGTAGCGACGACGAGAGTGTGAAAAATATGATTGTTTGGATATTCATAATGCGTGGGAATATCTAGAAGAGGCATGCTTGCCCAAATCGATATTGTTGCTAGTTCATCTCCATATAAGGGAACAGAAATAGCCACCAGTCTAATGACTGTACCTAGGATAATAACTGCAATAAAACTTAATAAGATTGATTTTGGGATAGGTGACAAAAATTTAGGGGACACTGCGCTTAGCTATGAAAGTTTCTATATTTTTTTCTATAATCAAGCAATCTATTCTAGGTCTGTTCTCTTATTTTCAGCATTCAACAGATTTTTTATGCCAAGACTATTCAAAGTCGTACGCTACTTGTTGATTGGCCCAACCCAGAAATCCGTCTTTGATAGGATCACCTGTAAAATTATCTGAATCTTTAACCCAAGTTTTTGGCTTGTCCCAATTATCATTGTAGTGATATAGATATATTTTAGAACGTATCTCATTAGGTAGTGTCATCAGCTCATGATAGGACGCATGAACTCCGCCTTGAAATATTTGACAATCGTGGAACATCACTTCTGATAATCTCGAAAACTGATTAGGATAGTCTTTATCAAACATAGTATCTCCAGAAATCCATACTCTCCTATTTATCAAAATTCCAGTACACCATTGCGCCTCATCAATATTAATCGCAGAATCTGGGATATGGCGTGACCGCATGAGAACCAATTCCATCGGTCCATGCTTATAAGACCAAACTTTTCTTCCAAGTAATTCCGTTTCTTTTGGACGAAGAATATCAAAAAAATCTGTTAACTCGAGTGGTTTACCTTGCGAAACCTCACAAAACTCTAATCCCCCAGCAAGACTCTTAGTCCAAAGTAAATGTTGATAGTCTTTCGGGATAACCATTTTCGGTTTATTAGAGGAGTTTGAAAGGTAGCGATTAACTAAAGCAACTTCCTCAAAACCTCCGATATGATCGGCATGACTGTGGGTTGGGAGATAACATTGTACTTCACTTACACTTAATCCAACATCATCAAGAGCTAAGGACCCAAGAGTGCCACAATCTACTAAAACGTGATGATTTTTCTGTATAATTAGAAAATTGGATTGCCGGTTACGCTTTGTAAAAGCGGATCCAACTCCCAAAAAAACGACTCTTAAATTCCCTCCTGTACTTAAGGGTAAAGATTTGCCGTCCTTGCAAATTTCATTTATCTTATGCATGCGAAAATTTTTTAACGCTCATATTTAGAGACATTAAGTATCAATTCCTTATAAAGTATCATAGCCATATATCTTGGTCTATTTAATTTACCCTTATATTCCAATGAATTAGAACCAGTTAATGGGATTTTATTAACAAGGTTTAGGTACTACATAAAAGACTTCTCTAAGTTATCTATTCAATAAACTATTTTCAACACCTCTCCCATATAGTATTGTTTTAATAATTTCTTTTCATTATTTTTTATGTGTGAATTTTTTAGAAAGATACGATATAATTTTCAAGACTCCTCAAGCTACCATCCACCCATATAAATTTGGTTTAAGTTATGAAATATTTGGTTGTAATTGCCAACGGCCTGACTGATAGGCCCATTGCAGAAAAAGAAAATAAGACTCCCTTACAGCTTGCGGATACACCTAATCTGGATCGTATGGTTCATGAGGGCTGTTCAGGTTCGGTACAAACCATCCCCGAAAATTGTAAAGCAGGGAATGAGATATCCTACCTTTCCCTTTTAGGTTACGACCCCGAAAAACATGATATTGGTCCAGCATATTTTGACGCACTGGCAATAGGGCTAAACCTCAAAGATGGAGAAATTCCTCTATGTTGTAACTTTGTAACTCTGCAAGCAAGTCATAACGACATGGTAATGAAAGATTATACGGCAGATCACTTGTCCAGCGAAGAGTCTATAAATTACTTAAACGCACTTCAATCTCAAATATCAGATTTTGGGGTTACTTTTTATCCTGGCGTAGGCCCTCACAATATAATGGTTATGAATAGCAAACCGTTTACAAAACGTTTGACACCACCTAATGAGTTAATCGGTGAAGGTATTCGCAAATTTATGCCTGTGGATGCTGAATTTAAAGATTTAATTTATATTATTAATCAAGCCCAAATAATATTACATAATCATCCGGTAAATAAAAAACGTAAACTAGAAAGCCTAGACTCGGCTAATAGCATCTGGTTATGGGGAAATGGTAAAAATGGAAATCTTCCTTCATTTGCAAAAAAATATGGAAAATCCTCTTCACTGATTTCCGCATCATTACTTTTTCAAGGAATGGCTAAATCTGCCGAAATGAAGGTGGTTAAGGTTGAAGGGGCTATCGGATTTGCTGAAACTAATTTCGGAAATAAAGTTAAAGCTGCTATTCATGAGCTAGAGAGTCAGGAAATCGTTTACCTTAATGTAGCAGGAATTGAAGATATTTCATTAAAAGGAAATATTGATGACAAAATCATCACCATTGAAGATATTGACTCAAAAGTAATTGGCCCACTATTAAAAGAAACTTCCTCAAATAAAGAAGTCAAAATGATGGTTGTTGTTAATCACATGAATTCTGCTGTTGATGTTAAATATGGCAAAGACCGGGTCCCATTTGTGATGAGCGGAAAAAATGATACTAACCTAGTTAATAATTTTGATGAGAATCTTCTTAATGTAGGGAACAATCACTTTAAGTGTGGATCCGATTTGATGAGCATGTTTTTTGACCTAAATTAAAAATATGAATCGATTAGTGGTACAAAAATATGGCGGTACTTCCGTTGGTAATATTGAGCGAATAAAAAAAATTGCAGAACGTATTGCCCATCTGCGAAAAGAAAAAATTGATATTGTGGTCGTCGTTTCCGCAATGGCCGGTGAAACTGACAAACTATTAGCCATGGCTAATCAAATTAGTACCATTGGAAAAGATAGGGATATGGATCTTTTATTATCATCTGGAGAACGTGTTTCATGTGCCCTATTAAGTATGGCTCTTGATAGTATCGGGTGCCCAGCTATTTCTATGACAGGTAGACAAATTGGATTACTCACCGATAACTCTCATACAAATGCACGTATCAAAGAAGTCGATACAAACCGTGCTATAAAGTCTTTAGAGGACGGACAGGTAGTAGTCGTTGCAGGCTTTCAAGGTATAAATGAGCATGGTGATGTTACCACTCTAGGAAGAGGGGGCTCAGATACTTCTGCTGCCGCTATAGCGGTAGCTTTAAAAGCAGAGAGGTGTGAAATTTATACTGACGTAGACGGAGTTTATACTGCTGACCCGAATGTTGTCCCTAATGCGCACAAAATGGAGCGTGTTTCCTATGACGAAATGCTAGAAATGTCTAGCTTGGGAGCAAAGGTACTGCAGTTTCGCTGTGTGGAATTCTGTAAAAAATATGATATGCCACTTATTGTAAAATCATCTTTAGTTGAAGACTCTAAAGGTACCTTGATCTGTAAGGAGGATTCGAGTATGGAACAGCCGGTAGTATCTGGAATAATGAATGATAAAAATCAAGCTAAAATAACAATTAAAGGTGTTCCTGATCAACCAGGAATTGCCAGTAAATTTTTCACTGGACTCGCAGATGAAAATCTTTCTGTTGATATGATTATTCAGAATGTCAGCGATGAAAGCCAAACGGATATTTCGTTTACTGTTGCAAAAGAAGAGATAAATAAAGCTAACAAGATCGTTCAAGACCTAGGTAAACTTATTAAAGCTCGTGATATTACTACTGATATAAATATATGCAAAATTTCTATTGTAGGTGCAGGTATGCGAAGTCATCCAGGAGTTGCCGCAAAAATGTTTAGTGCTCTATCTAAAGAAAATATAAATATTATAATGATAAGCACATCTGAAATTAGAGTATCTTGTATTATTGAAGAAAAATATGGTGAACTCGCAGTCCGCGTTCTTCACAAAGTATTTGATATGGATAAAGCTTTTGTAAATAGTTAACTACGATAATAGCGGTAAACCTACCTGACAAAATTGATATTAGATTTATGAAAACAATTAGTATTTATGACACCACATTAAGAGACGGTTCGCAATCAGAGGATGTTTCCTTTACCGTTGAAGACAAGATTCGTATTTCTCACAAACTCGATGAGCTTGGAATCAAATATATTGAGGGAGGTTGGCCTGGATCTAATCCAAAAGATATGGAATTTTTTAACCGAATCCAAAATATTAATTTTAAACAAGCAAAAATTACTGCCTTTGGAAGTACGCGACATCCTACCCACAAGGTGAAAAATGATCCTAATATCAAACATTTGATTGCATCAAATACGGATGTTATTACCATTTTTGGGAAAAGTTGGGATATGCATGTTAATGAAGCACTCTCCACAACTTTGAATGAAAATCTAAACATGGTCAAAGATAGCGTTAGCTACCTCAAAGAAAACTGCTCAGAAGTAATATTTGATGCCGAGCATTTTTTTGATGGATTTAAGACTAACCCTGAATACGCTATGAAAGTACTTAAGGAAGCTGAGTCTGCTGGTGCCGATTGGATTATACTATGCGATACCAACGGAGGGTCCTTGCCTTCCGAGGTAGGAAAAATATTTTCATTGGTTAAAAGTTCTATTGCCACAAAAATTGGAATTCACACACATAACGATTCTGAACTCGCAGTTGCGAATGCCCTTACGGCAGTTCAGCATGGTGCAGAGCAAGTTCAAGGAACTATAAATGGGTTTGGTGAACGATGCGGAAATGCCAATCTAATTTCCATAATCCCAAATCTTAAACTTAAACTGGGTTTGAACTGTATTTCTGATGAACAAATGCAATCGTTGACAGATTTATCATCATTTGTTTATGAACTTGCTAACCAGGCACACTGGAATCATCAACCGTATGTTGGTAAAAGTGCATTTGCTCATAAGGGAGGAATACATGTAAGCGCTATTAAAAAAAATAGCGCAACATACGAACATATTTCTCCAGGGTCCGTCGGCAATGTTCAACGAATTTTAATTTCGGACTTGTCCGGTAAAAGTAATATTCTTTCCAAGGCTCAAGAATATGGAATATCTCTTGATGATCAAGATCCAAAAATAAAAAATATCCTTGATAACCTTAAATCACTCGAACAACTCGGATATCAATACGAAGGAGCAGAAGCTTCCTTTGAACTATTAATGCGCGATGCCCTTGGTGAAAAGAAACATTTTTTCGATTTTATTGGTTTTCGTGTAATTGTAGAACAAAGAGGGGAAGATGAAATAACTATATCAGAAGCCACAGTAAAAATTCGAGTTAATGGAGTACAGGAGGTTACTGCTGCTGAAGGCATAGGTCCAGTTAACGCATTGGATAAGGCTATTAAAAAAGCATTAGGAAAATTTTATCCTGAAATGAAAGATGTTTCACTTTTTGATTACAAAGTGAGAATCCTAGATCAGAAAAAAGGCACACAGGCTAAAACCCGAGTATTAATTGAATCTGGCGACCATGATTCGAAATGGGGAACTGTTGGCGTATCAGAAAATATTATAGAAGCCAGTTGGCAAGCTTTAATAGATAGCGTTGAATATAAGCTTAATTCGTTCTCCAAAACCTCGTCAAATAAATAGTTTTTTCTATTTTAAAGTGCATTTCGCAGCAAATTATCTATAGTTTTTCTGTAAAAAAATCTAATTTCTTTTGTACTTTGATCATATTCATTCATAAATTTTCTCACGATAACAATTGGATTTTCCCCAGAATATTTCAAAAATCTTGCCAGTATTAAAAGTTTTTCTTGCTCTTTTGGCAAGTGACTCATTAGTGAAACGTTTTGAATCCTTAATGAGCACTCTAGGTTTCTCAAGAAAAGATAGTTTTTTTTGATATTTTTTGAATCTTCATGATCAATAATGCCCAAAGCATCTAACTGGGCAAGAGCACAAAGTGTGTTAGTTTCTCTTAAACGACTATTTTTACCTCCATGCATCATCTGTAAAATTTGAACCGAGAACTCAATATCTGCTAATCCCCCATAACCCAATTTTATATTTTTTCCCTTAGTGGCCTCCTCCGCTAAATCTTGTTCAATTTTTTCTCTTGATCTTGAAATTTCTATAATCGACTCGTATTCTAACTTGGGACGATAGGTAAAACTATTTACCATATTTATAAAATTTTTTCCCGTTTGTTGATTCCCCGCTATAAATCTTGCCCTTACCATGGACTGTTGTTCCCATGTTCTTGCCCTTACTCTATAGTACTCTTCATAACTCTTAATTGAATTTACCATTAGTCCACTCTTACCTTCTGGACGTAGGTCAGAATCTATTTTATACGCATATCCAGAAGAGGTTACTTGGGATGTCAACTCATGCAATAGCTGATAAATTTTTGTATAAAATAGAACTACATTGTCTGAAAATAATGAATCATCTTTGTTAGTCTCGTAAACAAAAATTAGATCTAAATCGGATTTAAAGTTTATCTCGTTCCCACCTATTTTCCCCATTCCAATAATAGCAAAATTACTTGGAATTATTCTTTCATTAGCATACTGAGCACTTAATTTTATTAATGCTAGTTGATACGCATTTTCTATATATATTTCAGCTAAGCTAGAAAGATCTTTTAATGTGCCTTCTATATCTGCTTCACCAATTATATAGCGAATACCTATCCTTAATTCCTCACCCTGTTTAAATCTTCGTAAGTTATTTTTTTTTTCCTCAAAATTATTACTTATATTAATACTTTTTTTTATTTCCTTATTTAGATTTATTTTATTTTTAAAACGATAAATAGACTCCGTATCTTCAATTATATCTATTAAGCCGGGTTGTTTAATTAATATGTCTGACATCAAATTACTGCTTCCAAATATTTTAAGAAGTAATTTTAGAAAATTTTTATTTTCAGAAAATAATCCTAAAAAAGATTCTCTTGCTTTACTTGATTCAATAAACCTTACCAAATTTTCTAATGCTGTATTTGCCATCGGTACTTCTCGGCATTCGTCCAGAATTTTTGGAAGAATCCTATAAAAATCATCGACACTCTTTTCGTTTATACGTGAGAACTTTGGTCCATCTCTCAGAATTTTCAAAAAACGTAGCGCATTTTTATTATTTTCAAAAAATACACTTTCTATCACTTTTTCATTCAATGTTCTTATTTCAGGAATCTTTTTTATTTTATTTCCAAGCTTTCTATCTTGTTCTTTTTTAAATAATTCAGAAAAAATATTATTAACGGATTGAGTATGGTCTGAAAATTCATTATTTAATTTTTCAGTTAACTCTTCAATTGAATTTCCATTTATATTCATTTTTAGAGCTAGTACTGCTAGCAACATTCTATCTTCTGGCAAATCATGAGTTTGAAGTCCAAATGAAATTTGCACCATGTTTTCTAAATTTCTTAAAAAAATATATGCTTTTTTTAGTTTTTTATATTCAATTTCTTCAATAAAATTTAATTTATAAATGGATTTTAAAGCTTTTATTGTATTACCTCCTCTTACTATTTTTTCTCTACCTCCAAATATCAATTGAAAAGTTTGAACTGTAAATTCAACTTCTCGGATTCCTCCTTTACCAAGTTTTATATTTCTTCTATTTATATTTTTTCTTTGTATATTCTGGTTTATTTTTTCTTTCATACTTGTTATTTCTTTCACTGCAGAAAAATCTATGTTTTTTCTATAAACAAATGGTTCCATCATCGAAAAAAATAATTTCCCCAAAGACTCACTTCCGGCCGAAACTCTTGCTT
This sequence comes from Nitrospinaceae bacterium, assembly GCA_029937635.1. GTDB lineage: Bacteria > Nitrospinota > Nitrospinia > Nitrospinales > VA-1 > Nitromaritima. The sequence goes on along the minus strand of JAPYPM010000004.1, from coordinate 2,397 downwards.
TCATAAGAGCCTGTCTCTCCCATAAACGACCCCATGATTGATAATATATTTCACAACTTTCAAGTGAATTAACTATTGGCCCAGTAGCGCCCTCTGGCCGCAAATTAAGATCCACTCGAAATACGTTTCCATCTGATGTTATTTCATCTATTGTTTTTGTTAACAATTCAGCTAACTTTGTAAAGTATTCATGACTACTTATATTTATGGTATCTGGATAATTTTCTGTTTCTTGTGTTTCTCCGTTACTTGAAGTGTATATATAAATTAAATCTATATCCGAACTGTAATTTAATTCTAAACCACCCAGTTTCCCCATTCCCAGTATTGCAAATTCTATTTCCTTTAATTGTTCTTTATTTTCCTTATAATAAGGAACACCATATTTTTCTTTTATTTTTTTCTCTGCATATTCATATGCAACTTGCAAACTTAAATCTGCTAAACATGACAGGTCTCTTCCCGTTTCTTCAAAATCTGTTTTATCCAATAAGTCCCTAAGTCCGATTCGTATGTATTCTCTTTTTTTAAATTTTCGTAGCAGTTCAGGAGTGTTTATATCCAAATACTGTTCCCCTGAGAATTCATAGTATGCCCTCATGAATTCATCTTTTGACCTTGAATTGTTTATTATTTCTGAATTATTGATCCATTCAAAAAATGATGGATTGCTTAGCAACGTATCAGTTAAAATCTGACTTCCTGAAAATAAAACTATTAGCGATTTAAGGGTTTCTTGCGAATTATATAGAATCGTATACAGGTAGTTTTTATCTTCTATTGTCTCAGTAAATCTTTCAAAATTGTTTAGTGCTAAATCTGGGTGGTATGATGACCCTATTGTTTTTATAAACGATTTAAAAAATCCAGGAAATAAACCTTCAAAGTTTGATTGGCTAGACAATGTAAGAATATTTTTCCAAGCCTTTTTTGGTTCTATAAAATTGTATTTTCGCAGAGATTTTTCAAAGCTTTCCTCCCAAGGGTCACAATTATGTATTGAGTTATATAGTCGTAAATTATCCGTCATCTTTTTCTAATATTATTTATTTTTTACTTAATAATTTTATAATTAGTGCGTAAATCTAATCAAAAAAAAACCCTCGGCTAAAGCCGAGGGTTTGAATAATACATCAAAATTAGTTTAAACATCATAATACATATAGAACTCATAAGGATGTGGACGTAATCGTAATTGGTCCACTTCATTTTCACGTTTGTAATCAATCCATGTATCTATCAAATCCTGAGTAAACACATCTCCTTTTAGCATGAAATCATGATCTGCCTCTAGTGCACACAATGCTTCATCCAATGAACCTGGAAGCGTAGGAATATTAGCCAACTCTTCCCTTCCCATTGCATATAAATCTTTATCCATTGGTTCACCAGGGTCAATTTTATTTTCAATTCCATCTAACCCGGCCATAAGCATAACTGCAAAGGCTAGATAACCGTTTGCAGAAGGATCAGGAAAACGGGCCTCCATTCTTTTTGCTTTTGGGCTCTGTGAGTACATTGGGATTCTAACGGCAGCACTTCGATTTCGACTTGAATAGGCGAGATTGACAGGTGCCTCAAAACCAGGAACTAATCTTTTGTATGAGTTGGTAGTTGGTCCGGTAAAAGCAGAAATTGCCCTCGCATGCTTCAAAATTCCTCCGATATAATGCAAACCCATTTCACTAAATCCTGAGTATCCATCCCCAGCAAAAAGAGGTTTTCCACCCTTCCAGATACTTTGGTGCACATGCATTCCAGTTCCGTTGTCTCCATATAGTGGCTTCGGCATAAATGTTGCGGTTTTACCGTGACGCTTAGCTATATTTTTAACGATATACTTGTACCACATTAAGTTATCTGCGCATTTTACTAAAGGAGCATAACGCATATCAATTTCACATTGCCCAGCTGTCGCCACTTCATGGTGGTGGCATTCCATCTCAATACCAACTTCCTCCATTGTAAGCAACATTTCGCTACGAATGTCCTGTAAACTGTCAGTTGGAGATGTTGGGAAATAACCTTCTTTGTGTCGAGGTTTATATCCTAAATTTGGTTCTTCGTCTCTTCCAGAATTTCCAGAATTCCATATTCCTTCTTCTGAATCCACCGCATAGAAAGCCTGGTTCGAATCATTTTGATATCTTACGTCATCGAAAATAAAAAACTCTGCTTCTGGTCCAATGTATGCTGTATCCCCAAGTCCTGTCGACTTGAGGTAAGACTCCGCTTTTTGAGCAATATACCGAGGATCCCTAGAATATTTTTCCTTTGTGATTGGATCAGAGATATTACATATCAAGCTTAGAGTAGGAACATTCATGAAAGGGTCCATCATTGCTGTTGTGGGATCCGGTATTACGATCATATCGCTGTTATTGATTGCCTGCCATC
>JAPYPM010000213.1 GCA_029937635.1 Nitrospinaceae bacterium | reverse complement strand
CTAGATCTAATTAGGCAAAGCTACCGCTTCAAATTTTTCATGCAGAGGATTCCCTAAATAATCTTCTACATAATTTTTTAGGTATCCTTTTTCGTACAATTTTTTATTAGAAAGCTTGGAATTGACCTTATGCAAAACCTTGAAGTTGCAGTTTGGAAATGATGATTTAAACTCGTCAAAGGTAGTCCCAGAAATATCTTTTTCTTCTCCAGAAGATCCCTCCATAATAACCTTGGGAAGGAATACTTTCTTTTCGTTAGTCAACCTTCTACCAACATCATTAAAAGTAAGCAAAGTACTACAGTTCGAATCTCCTCCAAGCGTTTCGTTAGGAACATACAAAAAACGTGCTCGATTCTTTCGAAGTAAACTCATAACCTTGTATACGTTCCCAGCCATGACCACGGTATCTTTTTTTCCCAACTCACAAGCATCAAATGTCTTAATAATTTTATTTCGATTCAAAAACGCCGTAATATCTGATTCCGTCTGAACCATTTTGGTATTGGGTAGATTAGCCTCATAAATTTTTTTCGCTTCTCTAGGAAGAAACTTTTTGCCTTGTCTCATCAACATAGTGGTATCTCGATCAATATACTTTAGCGGAGTAAGGCACCCCATCCAGAGCAAACAATTTTTATTCACCTGTGAGATTTTAACCGCATCTGCATACATTGTATCTGGTCCAAACGAATAAAAATTAGCTGAAGTAACTGCCGGACCATCTAGGATTTTTAAAACCTGATCTACTGTAGGGGCATGGGGCATCAAGCGCTTTCTGTATGCCCCTAATGTAATCACAGAAAGTTCAAAGTTAATTCTTCCGGGATATTTTTCTGCTAAGCGGTTAATTTCATTTGCAGGGGTATATCCGACAGTAAAGAGGGTGATATTTTTATCCGTGGTACCCAGGAACTCATTTAACCAATCCATAGCACGAGGGTGTAAAAAAAGATCGGTCCACTCCATATACTCGTTACCACCAACTACCCAGTGTTCTGAACCAGTAGGGTACTCCTGTATTTGTTTAAGTATATAATCCCAGTCTTCTTGGGTAGTTAGAGGGGTATCAAACGTAGTTCTATAGCCAGTATCTTTCTCGTAGCAAAAGGTGCATTTCACCGGGCAAGTTTTCCCCAAACTGAGGGGAATTTTCCTGTCATTCATTTCGCGTCTGAACACCTCGTGTAATAATTCTTTATCCAAAAGAACCCTCCAGAGAAAGCAATAGAAAAAAAATTTTCACCATAAATAACTATTAATTTTCCCAATCATTAAAAACTTTTATCAAGTTCTCATCTACAGGAACTTCCTCTCTCTGCTCGTCCGTCAATTCTTTAACTAACTGACTTACGTGCACAGAAGCACAACCCATATAAGCCATACTTTCTTGAGCCAACTTATATGTACCTTCCTTTAGTTTTTTTTCGAATACACCCAAGTGCTCCTCATTAAACGGCTTAACACTAATAGCTTTTTTAAAAGATTCGATTGCCCCATAATAATCTTTCTTTTCATGAAGGTCTATAGCCTCCTTTAAAGCATCCTGTGCTTCCCTAAATTCCTCGACTGTAATTTGTGCTCTATCCATAGTAAATAAAATCTCAAAAATTAAAATTAATAGGAACAAACGACTCTTAAAACAAAAGCTCTTTAAAGCATAATTTGTAAAAAAGAATCACCCTTTAATCGATAGGCTAAGAAAAACTCATATTGATATTGGGGTAATTTGAAATATATTTATCACCTCTTTAACGGAGATTGTCAAGATGCCTAAATAAATCAACTGGAATAATTCCTAGGGATATGAATTAAGATAACTATAGGTGAGTATGAACATTTACCCTAAATGGGGGAAATAAATTACCACCTCTAATATGAACATCTAATCAGAGGTACTTATTCAAAATAGGAGGCTCTTAAATTAGGAATACTAGCATCCGGAGCTATTAAAACATGGATTTGGTTCAATAATATCTTTTTATAAAAAAATCTCAACAAAGCACTACATAAAAAAAATCCATATAAAAACCCCTCACCCCCATTTATAATGGGGTGAGTAATTATTTTTCATAAAAGACTTATTTTTCTGGTGGTTTGGGACTATTTTCCTCATCACAAACTCCGTGGGGACATCCGCCGCCGCCGCCATAACAACCAGCGATTGAAATCGAAGCTAATAGCAAAAAAACAAATATACCAGCAAATCTTTTCATTCTAACTCTCCCCTAATTTTGTAAAAATCTAAGCCCGATTCGACAAAAGTAACTGGCTTCGTCCATTTATGGACAATGCCTTTTAACAATATTTTGAAAGTATTTCAATCTATTTTTTTATTTTTCAAGCATTCTTGTTTTCTTTAAGCTATTTATCTTAATAAAGAAACCTATTCTGATTGGAATAATTAAAATTTATCTTTAGAATCCAATCTTAAGCTTCTTAACACAACCAAAAAAGTATCATTTATGAACTACGACTACGAATCTGGCGCTGAGAATCTCAAACAAAATCTTAACTGCATCCATATAGGAGCTAACATCGTTTTTCTTCCCAAACTTGACTCAACCAATAACTTAGCCAAAGAGTATGCAAAGAGTAATGCCCCTGAAGGACTGGTAATAGTAGCAGACTCTCAAACTAGTGGTAGAGGGCGAGTGGGAAAATCCTGGCATTCACCTCCAAGAACTGGAGTTTATTTATCAATTATATTGAAGCCCCATCTCAAAACTGATCAACTTTCACTCATTACTCTGGTCGCTGGGGTATCCGCAATCGAAACCATTAACGAATTTAGTCATCAGAGGGCTAATTTAAAATGGCCAAACGACATACTCATTAATGGTAAAAAAGTATGCGGTCTATTATGTGAAATGATACCAAGCAAAGAAAACTCGTGTTTTCTTGTTATCGGAATCGGCATAAATGTCAATCAGATTGCAGGACAGTTTCCCGAGGATTTAAAAAAAATAGCCACCTCTCTACGGATAATAAATGGATCGCCGTCAAACCGCCTGGCCGTAATCCAATCGTTATTAAAAAATATAGATCGCGAGTATCATGTTTTTTTAACTGATGGCGGAAACTCCGTGATTAAAAAATGGGGGCTCAACACAAACTTATTTGGTGAAGTTGTCTCCATCAAGCATGGATCTACTATAACCACTGGTACCGCTATGAGAATTGACTCTCTAGGTCGGCTTGTCCTGCTTCTTGATAATGAGCACGAAGAAGCCTTTGACTCAGGGGAAGTCTCTCTAAATAAAAATTAAACCTATTCATACAATTACTTTGAGATATAATTCAATCTATTTATCTCTAGTATTTTTTATTCTCCATAATTTAATTTTATTCTTTCTTTGATCAAACCCACTCTTTCAATAGAAAACCATACTGCAAATCTACTCGACGGGCATGAAAGTTGATGTTGTGCCAAAATCTCTATAAAATGAGATCTTCATTTTAAATTTTCCTTTAGTTTGACGAAACTGATAAAAGGGACGCTGTGTCTAAAAGGGATTATTATAAAATTCTTGGTATTGCTAAAGACGCGAAACCAAGCGAAATTAAAAAAAAATATCGTGAGCGGGCTAAGGTATTTCATCCAGATGCTAATAAAGGAAGTAAAAAATCAGAGAATCAGTTTAAAGTTTTGTCTGAAGCTTACGGTGTTTTAAGCGACACTAAAAAACGCAAGGAATACGACCGGAATCGCTCTCAAAAAGGACCATCTAGAGGTTCATCAAAAAGCTGGGGCTCTTCTGGGCCTGATCGTTGGGGATATGGATTCAGCAACCAAGAATCCAAAAGTCGAAAGCAGCAAGAAAGCCCCTTTAGCCAATCATCAGAAGACCCTCAACCTCACGACCCCAATGCTCCTACCAGAGGATTTGACCTTCAATTTATGGTCGATGTAGATTTTGTTACTGTTGCGCTCGGTGGAGTCATTTCCTATAAATATGAAAAATATGTCCGTTGCGAAAACTGCAAAGGAACTGGTCAAACTGAGGAGAAAGCATGTAGGGAGTGCGAAGGAAAACGCCAGATTGTAAAAGAAGCTGATTTAAGTGTAAAAATACCCCCAGGGGTCGCAGATCAATACGTCCTTCGTCTTCTAAACGAAGGAGGAGAAGGAATTAATGATGGCCCACCAGGAGATTTGTTTCTAAGAGTTTGCACCATGCCTCACCCTATTTTTAAACGTAAAAAAAATGATGTCTACATGGAAGTTCTAATCCCTCCTGAATTAGCAGAAACTGGAGGGTCACTTGATGTCGAAATGCTCGATACCGTTAAAACTATAGAAGTTGAAGAATGCACCCTTACAGGGGAGGAACTTCGCGTCCCTAAAAGT
>JAPYPM010000212.1 GCA_029937635.1 Nitrospinaceae bacterium | reverse complement strand
TCAGCATAGAGCGTGTAGTTGCTAGAAAAAACAATAATCTTGTAGTACCTAGCTAATTTTTGAACCTTGAACCACGGCACACCCATCTTAATTCCAAAATCCTTTACTTCCTGTGACCTTGCAATAACACACCCATCGTTGTTAGAAAGAACGATGATCGGCTTTCTTTTTAACGCAGGATCAAATACACGCTCACAGGATACATAGAAATTATTACAATCAATCAACGCAATACTTCGGTTTACTACGGCCATAACTTGTGAATCGCCCAACGAACAACTCCCCATATTTCCAAATCGTTCTCGGGGTCGACAATAATATCTTGATACTTAGAATTGGCGGCTTTTAAGATGGAACCCTTATGGCTATAAACTAGCTGCTTGACTGTGAACTCACCATCTACAGTTGCGATAACAATATTGCCATCCCTGACTGGCAAAGAACGGTCTACAACTAACAAATCGTTGTTTAGAATACCCAGTCCCGTCATAGAATCTCCTTGAACTCTTAAAAAAAATGTCGCCTCTTTATGCTGAACAAGGTATTCGTTAAGATCGATATGGTTCTCTATGTAGTCATCCGCTGGGGATGGGAAGCCGGCCGAGACGGTAGAAGTAAAAACAGGCCACTCATTATGAAATAAATGCGGCTTTAGTCCTATTAAAGAGAGAGTATCCATCTTATTTCCCATATTTTCGAATCAGACCGACAACCACCCCTATAATTTCAAGGCTTTCCTTTGGTCGAATGATAGGATAAGAATCATTCGCTGGTAATAAAACTGCTTTCCCTCGTTTTTTACCAAGAGTTTTCACTGTAAATTGATCGTCTACAGCAGCAACAACAATATTTCCGTTGTTTGCCGTAGGACCGAGCTCCACAACAACCACGTCACCGTCATTTATCCCAGCATTTATCATGGAGTCTCCTTGGACAGGAACCAAAATTGTCTTTGAGGGATTATTAATAAGGAACTGATCAATCATAAACGGATCAGCAGTCACATTAGATACGAAGGTTGGAAGGCCTGCAACAACTGGCGTATCAGAGAGCTTTCTCTCGAAAAAGCTTTCAGCTGGAACCCACACCTCATCCACAGTTCGCTTCAAATACCCCTGTTCAACAAGCCGTAACAACACCTTATTAACAGCTGATTTTGCCGCAAGCCCAAGAACACGACATAGCCGTGCATACGAAGGAAAGCTATGGTGCTTTGCATAGTAGTTTTGAAGCTTCGATAGGTAGTCAGCGTCCTTGATAGCCATAATGTATAAAGAGTATGATGTTTATCTTTACATTAGAGAACGAACGTTCTCTTGTCAAGGATTCAATAAAAATTTAGAAGATAGATGGGTGCTATAAAAATAAATGTAATCAAATCAAAGAAGAAATGGAATTTGGGGTGCTGTTGATAGTACTAAACTTTGCGAGGAAATCCGTGCTAATGGTTATACAGTTAATTCTGTAGAACAAGTTTATGCAGGCTCAGCCATATTAACTACTGCCAATTAAATAATCTTCCCACTGAATAAACTAAAGGTTCATTTTTAGCAACTTGGTTCAACCTTATACTTCACCTAAAACTGGGCTTGTTATCCAACCTGCCCTTATCTATTGAACTCCCATCAATTCCACATCAAAAATTAAAGTGGCATTGGGTGGAATAATATTACCCGCCCCACGCGTACCATAACCCATAGATGAGGGAATGATTAAAGTTCGTTGCCCACCCACTTTCATACCCTGAACGCCTTGATCCCAGCCTTTGATAACGCGCCCAGCTCCTAATGGAAAAGTGAAATTACCCGAACGATCACGGGAACTGTCAAATTTTTTACCTTTATTATCGGAGGTAGATTTATCAAAAAGCCAGCCCGTATAATGAACGCTCACCGTTTTACCCAAAATAGCTTCTTTTCCTGCCCCTATTTTTATATCAATCTTAGTAAATCTAACGCTATCAGCAATGACATAATCCGCAAAGGTTAAACCCAAAATAAACATGCTCAGAGCAAAAAGAGTTTTCATCCTAGACATTGTTACCTCTTAAAAGTATTTAATTTAAAAATTTATTGGAGCATTATATATGATCTTACAAATCGATCGACAACTTTTCTAGAACTTCCTAAAAAAGCTTATTTTTTTAGTTCGAGTGTCATTTACCTAAAGGTTTTTTTGAATCTCAATCAAATCTATTCTAAACCCGATTGGACTGATGGTAGAATATCTCAGTCACGAAAGTGACCATAAACATATGGTTTCTAATGTGCAAAATTTTTAGAATTACATTGTAATTGCAGATCTGTTTTTCAAAGACAATAATGACCGGGGCTCTGGCCAGCCTGGTTCATCTGCGGTAAACCATCGCATCAAAAGTTAAATGACTACCAATCAAAAAAATTCTAATACAAAAAAAGTATCTCTGTTTTTGCTAGCCACGATATTTATTCTGGCAACGGCACTCAGATTTTTCCATTTGGACCGGGAGCTTGGAGGAAACGATGAAAACGCCATGCTTCTTTATTTTGGGTATTCGCCTTTAAAAATTATTGCCACCACTTATTGGGATGCAAATAATCATATTTTTCACAGTCTATTAGTCAGGCTCATGGGATTCTGGTTTGGGGAAGAAAATTCCATTGCAATCCGTTTACCCACACTTCTATTTGGCCTGGCCGGTCTCTGGATGGTTTATCGAGTCGCTCTCGAATTATTTAACTCTCAATTAATCGCCCGAATGGCACTGCTAATCGCCACAGTAAATCCGGTTCACATTCACTACTCACAAACAGCCCGCGGATACAGTCTTATCATTTTTTTTTCTGCGGCAATGATTTTACTGTCTCTAAAAATTCTTCGCTCTCAAACAGTTGCGGGTAGGGGAATACTAATTACGGCATGCGGGTTTTTCTCTGTTTACACCATTCCTACAAATATTTATTTTCTACTCGGATTGGGAGTATGGATTATAGTAGTCCTATTACTTCCCGATCCAAAAAATAAATTTTTCAAGAGTAGAGAAGAACGCAGGGAAAAGGGAGTTTTATTCTTAAAAGTCGCCGTGGCTATTTCCATTTTATGTTCCTTGGCCTATGCTCCCTTGCTCAAGCAGATGGTAGATACCATCAAAAAGCATCAATTGATAAGCATTGAAACCCAGTGGAACTCGATTTCCGTTTTGATACCAGCGGTGCTGGAAAGGGTTTTCCCTGACAACCTACTGCTATTCTTGCCACTCCTGATTTTTGGTTTTTTCTATAAAAAATCCCGGGACCATTATTTCCCTCAATTTCTTCCTCTTATTATTTTTTTTCTGCCGTTTGTTATCACCCTTATCAACGGTGTGGGGGGATACCCGAGAAACTATTTGTTCAATTTTCCTTTACTCATTGTTTTGATGGCGGCAGGTATGGGGAAAGCAGGTGATCTGTGTCGTCCATTATTTAGAAACTCAGAAGCCCCTCGATGGATCGCTTTGGGAATATGTTCAATATACTGCATACTTTCTGTAAATACGTTGTTTCAAAAATACTACCCGTCTTTGAAAACTTCAACTGGGGAGGAGTACCAAAACAATCTTTTACAGCATACTCAATCGCATGATCTTTTTGCCATTCAGAGCCCGAAAAATTATCTCTATGCGAGAAAGAGGTACCGGAATAATCTGCTCAGCATCCTCAACGACAATCAGCTGAGCGGATTCCACTTGATTACTCCCCGCGAATACGATCCATTAGAATACGCCCCTACATCAGGGGCAAAAACTTTTTCAATCATCCAACGTTTTTGGAGTTCAATTAACTTTGAAACGTTTGATTTAGACAACAAAAACAAAATGACCCTGATGACCAAGCCCAACTCTAATTCTAATTCTCTAATTCCAGATCAAATTGAGGAGTTGATTCAATGGAAGGTATTCGATGGTAAGGGAACTGTATCAAAAATGAAGATGCCAACCGCTCAAGACCAAATAGCCTTAAAGTTGGAGACATCGAAAGAAAACGAAATGATAGTTTTAGGCCGCGTCCCTGGGGACGTTAGCATAACCAGGCCCAGTATAGCAGTCTTGGTATGGACCCTAAAAATGAAATATAACGAGGAAATGATCCAACCCAATCTCGTTGTCGATGTCGCCTCACCTCGTGGTACTCAGTCTATTCAAGTAAATATGAGTAGAATTAATCAGAGAATGAATATGCACCTGTCGCATAGAGATAGTTTATTTTCATCATCAGATTGGTTTTTGAGAAGCTCTGTTGGAGTTATTCCTCCTGGGAATTATTCCTTTTCTATTTGGCTCAAGTGCAATAAAGGTCAAACTCTGATTTATGATGAATTTCGTTTATTTATAATCGAATTAGCCGATAAGAAATAAA
>JAPYPM010000211.1 GCA_029937635.1 Nitrospinaceae bacterium | reverse complement strand
CTAACACTTGGCGTAATTATTGGGTGCTTGTCAGGGAATTGTTGAACTCAAGCGACTATCCTACCCACGTTAATGATCGCGCTTAAATTGACACTTTAAACTACAGTGCCTTTCTGACTTCGTTATCATATACGTTGCCTACCGCATAATATAGGTTGCTAATCGAAATTTTTGTCGTTAAACGCTAATCTAATATTCACGCATTAGAATCAAGGATCATCAAATGACCTCCAACAAAACGTGGCTATTTGCAGCCGCCGCAGCCTTAATTTTATCTGTCACCCTATCAGGCTGTCAGACAATAGGTTATCAATCCATTAAAAATAATGTAAGAATGGCTACAACCTATGAGAGTGATAAAAAGGTAAAAGTTGTAGGGAAAAGAATTGAAATGCAACCTGTTGGTTCTAATTATTGGTATGAGGCAGAAAAAACTGCTTCAGGAGCGTATGCGCTTACACCCTTAGGTTCTGCAAACAAACAATCTGACGAAAGCATCCCAGATGGCGGTGGCGGTGGCGGTGGCTGTAATTAGTCTTACTAAAAAGATAAATTAAAATTTTAGTCAGTGTTTGTATAAGACACATTTATGATGTGGGTTTTTCATTAAACGTGAAACTTTATGAATGCTTGTGTGTTTTCATTCTAATTTTCGGTTTTGGCTGCTTAAAAAGCTTCGACGCAAAAAGTCGAGAAAATTGCCTACCGTTTCTTCCGCATGGGTATAATAATTTCTTCGTCCATTTGCCTAAAGAAAAGAACTTTTGTGTTGAGACCCCTGACGGCAAGGTTTTTTACAGTACTAATGCCAATGGTGCGCGCATAATCCATAGTGTGAAATCTGATCTATCAATTCATGCGTTTGGGGAAAGTCAACTACTTGAAATATTTCCTGTAAATAACAAGCCCAAACATTTATTATCTTATATCTACGGAGATCGAAAATTTTTAATTCATGGTGCCCCCAATAATGGGCCAAATGAAACTCTAGCGTTTATAAACTATATTATGTCTGAAAAAAACAAACCACCAGAAGAAATAGTAATAGGGTTAAATTTAGGATTTGATCTTTTTCGAATAATTCCAGGGTGGAAGACTGCGGATAGGGTTCCATACGAGTCAAACCAAATTCCTTTTATGATGGATTATCCAAAATTATTTGAAATTATAAATGTTAGTAAGGCATTTTTCACAAAAAAGCTCGAAATTGTGAGCCCTATAAATCAGATAAAAAAGTCAAGATCATATTTTAAACAGAGAAAAGTTGATATAATAACCTATTTTAATTATTGGCTTGAAAATATAAAAAAAATAAAATTAAAAAATAATATAAATATTGATTTAATTATATATCAGCCTTTTTGGGTTTATGATATAGAACACGGTTCAGAAACATTGGTATTAGATAAGTATTTTGAAAAAGAAGTTTTAGAAATTTTTTGTAACGCTAGAAATACCTATGCTAATTTATTTAGAAATGTTTTCTATTTCAGTTTTGATAAAAAAATGACCGCCAAAGAAATCTTTTCATTTAGTTATCGGCATTACAAATATCGTCATCCCCAAATCATTAAAAACAATTCAATCTGTGAAAATAGTTAATATTTGAATGTTTAAGCACCCTGCGCACGCGCAACAAGAGAGTAAGCTAGAGCAAACTCAGGCTCTACTGGACTTTGCTTTGGCGGAAATATGCTCAGGAGTGGAGATGGTGCATGCTGCAAAGATGACTAATAATAAAACTCTTTCGGCCGGTTTTATCCGTCACGCATTCGACGAATACAAGCATGCTCAGGTATTCAACCAAATATCGAAAGCGATAGCTAAGCGAGAGAGTCTCCTTGGGTTGTCGCGATATCTATCATTGAATGCCTACGATAAAAGATACGTGGATCGTAGTGCTTTTCTATTCGAAAAAATGTCTTTGGGGCAGTTTAGTATTTTTGTTCACATCAGTGAGAGATATGCAGCAAATCATTTCTCTAGAGTTATTGAAAAAGCTAATATACTGAATAAAGAGGAAACTATTAAACTAAATTCAATTTTAGTTGATGAAAACCGCCATATAGCCTTTTCTTATGCATCATCTAAAAAATTTAAAATGACCAATCCGATTAAATACTTCCTATTTTCTATTGTAGAAAAAATAAACCTTTTAAAACGAAACATTAATGACAAATCATCTTTCGTATATAACTTCATCACAAAAATACTGCTTTCTTTATCACTATTTTCATTTCGCATTATAGCAAAATTAATTGATAAAACTTTTTTAAAAAATAATAATAATAGGTTCACACTTTCATCGGCAATAAGTCGTTCGTCCGAGATGTTCTGATGGGATACGTGATTGGTGTTTCAGCATACTTCCATGAATCAAGCGTGTCTCTTTTCCGTGACGGTGATTTAATCAGTTTTGTTCGCGAAGAATACTTTTCGCGTATCAAAGGCGATAACAAATTTCCACGGATAGCACTTAAATACTTGCTAGAACACTATAATCTTTCCCCTAAATTGATCGACTGCGTTGCTTTTTATGAGAAACCCCTTTTAGGCTTCCTGAACATCGCACTACACGCAGTTAAACACCTGCCTGCATCGAGGAAACTTATATTTAATAACATTTTAAAAATTCGGAACTCAGGGCTTTTTTTTATTAGTGACTTACAAAAATATTTACCAGTTTCACGTTCAAAAATTATTTTCTGCCCGCATCATTTATCCCATGTCCTTTCTACTTTCCCATTTTTTGAAAATAACACACCGCATATAGCGGTTGTAATCGATGGCGTTGGAGACCTCTCTTGTACATCAACATTTGATGTGCGAGGAGATGAAATAGCCTTATTGGGCTCGACTACATTTCCACAGTCATTGGGTTTAATGTATTCAGCCGTTACCGATTATCTGGGATTTAATATAAACGATGGTGAATATAAAGTTATGGCATTAGCTGCATATGGAAAAGGTCAACTAAATGATGGTTTTTTCGAAGTGGTTAATAGTAAGAATGAAGACATAAATATAAGTAGCTTTGATTTTTACAAATCTCTAACAAGATCTTATGGTGAAAAATTTATAGAGGTGTTTGGTTCACCGTATAACAAGTTAGAAGAATTTCCAGAAATAGGAGATAGTGAATTCCGCCGTGGCGTCGAAATTGCTTTTTCTGCACAAAAATTTCTTGAGAATAAAATTGGGGCGATTTTTGATAAACTATACGCTGAAACTCGCCAGAGAAATTTTTCACTTTCTGGAGGTGTTGCACTTAATTCTAAACTTGTGATGGAATTATCTCAAAAAGATTATGTAGACAACTTGTTAGTTCCGCCAAATCCCGGCGATTCAGGTGCTTCAATCGGTGCAGGGGCGTTTGGGGCAATTAAGATGGGTTTTAAGATTAAACATTCTAAAACTCCATATCTCGGACCCACACCAATCCAAAAGAAACAGAAAGATATAAAGTTAGAATTTTTAACGATGATAGCCGAGGGTGATAAATCGTATTTTAAGGTTGCTGAGTTAGTCAATAATGGTGAAATCGTTGCGCTAGTAAACGATAAGATAGAAGTGGGTCCACGCGCATTGGGTCATCGCTCGTTAGTCTGTGATCCACGAAATGAAAACTCAATTAAGAAACTTAGTCAAAAAGTTAAAAGAAGGGAAAATTTTAGACCCCTAGCCCCATCCTGCCTAACTGATCAATTAGATGAATGGTTCCGCGTTCCTAAAAATATTCGCCGTACCTTATATTGGATGGGTTGTCTCGTTCGCCCAACTGAAAAATGCATGTCGGTTATTCCGGCAGTTTGTCACGTAGACGGGACAGCGCGGGTTCAAATTGTAGATCAAAGTGGAGATGCATTTTATAAAATTTTAGGTCAATTCTTAATGTTAACGGGCATTCCTATCCTAGTGAATACATCATTCAATTGCGCTGGAGATCCAATCGTTTTGGATGAGCAGGATGCTATATTGTCAGTGTTGCGCATGGAAATAAATTATTTAATGATTGAAAATATATTGTATGAAGTAAAAAAATAATGAGAGTTTTTTTTAATATTTTATATATTTTACGTGATTTTTATAAAAACTTTGGTTTGATCCCATCTATAGTTTTTGTCCTTTTTCTTTTCTCTGTGTCTGTATTTTTAATATTTGAGATTGTAAAAATATTTCTACCCTTTACTTACGTAGCATTTTGATTGCTAACCTACAAAAACGTATGGATTTATCCTCACAAGAACTCACCTAAAACATACCCTAACAAACCTAGCACCTCTTATATCAACATCACCATTATTTTCTTTATACTCTGCGATGGCATCCGCTTTAGCTTTAGCCCAATCCTCCTCACAGTCTGAGCCAAAGTTTATGACTACGATGATAGGTTGAGAGC
>JAPYPM010000210.1 GCA_029937635.1 Nitrospinaceae bacterium | reverse complement strand
AAAAACTAGCCAAACTTGGTGTCAATACAGTCTTCGACCTTAAACAATCATCACCACAAGCGCTACGCAAACAATTTTCTATTCTGATGGAACGAACGGTTAGAGAGTTGAATGGAGAGCTTTGCATTCCTTTAGAAAAAAGTAATCCTCCTAAAAAACAATTGGTATGTTCGCGTGGATTTGGTAATCCCGTATCTTCACTGAGCGAACTTAGCGAAGCTATAATTATGTATACCACGCGCGTTGCCGAGAAGTTGCGACGTCAAAGGTCTATGACGGCCACGGTTTATATTTTCATCCAAACTAATCCATTCAAAAAAAAAGACCAACAATATAACCCGGGACGCCTTATCAAGTTAGCTAGTCCTACTAATGACACACGGATACTGATCAGAGCGGTACTTGTTGGGTTGAAGAGTATTTATAAACCTGGTTTTACTTATAAAAAGGCGGGTGTCATACTTGATGGGTTATTACCTTTCAACCAAGCTCAGAAGAGTTTGTTTGATGACAAGGGGTCTCAGGCGCACTCAGAAAATCTCATGCAAGCTATAGATACAATCAATAAAACGATGGGTTCTGGCACGATCAAATTTCTTGGAGAAGGACTGGAAAAACACTGGAGAGCAAAAGCGGAAAAAAAGACACGATGCTATACAACTCGTATTAATGAAATACCAGTGGCGTACTGTTAACTATAAAATTAATAGTTAAATTTATTACTATTGCTGGGGATATCGATTAGTTTATGTTTAAATCCCTGTCTCCCAGCTCAACTGTAATATTTTAGAGATATTTTTGAGCTCATTTGAGCAGCTTAATGTTTTAGATAGTGTATTTAATGCCTTTATGGTCCTTGACTTGGAGCGTCCCGAAACATTGAGCAGAGGTTTTTTTTTAATGAGAGTTAATTTTTTTTTATTTTTTTTGCCAGTGTATTTATAAACACAATAGAAAAATCCATTTTTTTCTAAGTAAATTGATTCCTGTGTGGGTATTGGAGGTGAGGCATTGAAACTTAATTGGATTTTTTGTTCTGTCAACAATTGGTCTGGTTGGTCCAAAGGTTGTGTGTCAAATTCAATAAAATCTACTCTCTTCCAAATTGATTGAGTGATTCTTCCGGTGGTACGAATTTGAAGACTACCAATTCTATGATTAGATCGTATTTTGCCTTCAAGTTGTTCTATTATTTTTGATGCTTTGGTGGTTAGCGGGTTGATTTTTTTATGGCCTTTACATTCTCAGAAGAAATTAAATTAAATGTCAAAAATGCGGAACCGCACTATACGTTAAATACTATAAACTTTAGAACAGTCACTTTGTCGAAGTGTCCGAACTATTTTTACAACTCAAGCAGCCTGTCAATCTGTAGTTTGGTTATTCCCACATCATGTATAACGTAAGTAAAGCAACAGCAGCACCTATTATTATTCTAAACCAAAAAAATCCCCCTAAACTATCCATATATTTCTAACAATGTTGGCGGCACATTGATTGTGACGAGTGATCCATTGTTTTTGAGATAATGTATTTTATGTCAAACTGTCCGACACTTGCGGCTTTTATGCAAGAATTGATAGGTCCTTCACAACGCATATAGCAGCCAAAGATATAATTACAATTTAGATATAACCAGTGGAGCAGCTTATTTTTCTCTTGGCTAATAATTTCTACGGTTTTTTCACGCTCCGTTTCACCTGTTACCTTGAAATTAACATCCTCAGTAGAACCTTCTGTTTTTATCAAAATAGAACTGCAAGAACTTAAATAAAAAACCAAAAATATTAAACCTAGAAAAATAATTTTTTCCCTCATTTTTTAACAGTGCTCCCTTTTTGGTTGAGACTATACGAATGAATTAATTTTTGTGTAATTTTTTTTGGTTTTTTCTAGATTGGAAAGGGTTTACTTTCCTTAGTATCTTAATATTTTAACCATTCCTAAATTGTAACTCAATAGATATAATTGATTTTATTACCTTTATCTTGTTTTAATTTTTTTAGCAGTTGTGGAATAAATTTTTCCCCTATTACAAAATTATCTCTTGGTTCTTATATTGAACACCTGTCACATCTGCCGTAATATGGCTTTAAGTTTTTTCTTGAATTTTTTTTGCTAAAATTTATGAGCTGTCGTGTGATTATTTTCGTTGGATTTTATTTATTGCTTGCCATGGTTTCGCCACTTTCAGCGGGGACGATTATAGGGAAAGTTGTCAAAGTAGCTGATGGGGATACGCTTACCATTGTCGATAGCAAAGGTTTTAAATATAGAATTCGACTAGCGGGAATAGATGCTCCAGAACAAGATCAGCCTTATGGTAAAAAATCTACTAAGAATCTTAGGTGGCTTATTTTTAATAAGGAAGTTACCGCAAAATATTCTAAACATGATCGTTATGGAAGAATTATAGGGAAGGTACTGGCTGGTCCAAAAGGCAATACATTTTGCCTGCCAATTGAATGTGCTTGGACATTGGATGTTGGTTTGGAACAAATTAAGGCAGGAATGGCATGGCACTATAAGCGTTATCAGAAGGAACAAGCTAAGGAAGATAAAAATTCTTATTCTAAGGCTGGACGAGGTGCTAAAAAAAAGAAAATAGGTTTGTGGAGCGATAAAAATCCAATACCACCATGGAAATGGAGAAGAGACAAAAGATTAAAAGTTCTTTATCAGACATGTATAGAAAAAGCAAAAGGGTGTAAGGCAAAAAAATATGCTAAAGAACTTGGGGTTGATGCTGATCAACTTAAAAGTTTTTTAGACGAGGCCATAAAAAATGAAGACGAGGGTATTAAGAAAGCATTTGAAGCTAGTGGACTTGAGGAAGAAGAGTTTGCCACGGAGTTCAAGGTTTCTCCAGAACGGCTCAAAAATATCCTAAAATCTAAATAAAAAGTACAAATAGTAAAAAAGATTAAGTAAATGCGAAGTTTTATTAAATATCAAATTCCTTGCTTATTTTTTCTATTTTTTTCCGCCAGTTGCGCTGGTGTTAATACTCAAATCTGCAACCCGAATGCTAGTCAGAGTTGCTTAAACGCCAAAGAAGTCTGGGGAAAGTCAATAAACAGGGTGGTTGCTGCAAACTTTCCTGATGAACTAGGGTTTTATAGACCAATTGTTCATAAGGCGAACTTTTCAAATGCTTGGGTGACCACGGGTGGCGAGATTAATATTACCCTGAATTTTTTAAGAAATTTAGGCGAGATAGAGAGGGTGTGCATTATATCTCATGAACTAGCACATTTAAAAAGCAATCATTATTTTTCCAAGATAGGAATATCAACATTCACTTCCGCAGTAATGTCCGTAGCAGGAGCATTTGTTCCTGGCCTGGGTTATTTAGACTATGCGGTGAACCCAGCAATAACAAACTCTTTTGGTCGTCAATTTGAACTAAGTGCTGACGAATTAGCGGTAAAATATATTAAGAAAATTGGGTTGACCAAAACTGATTATGTGAAGTTTCTTTATTGGATGAAAAAAAATCTTGATAGTTCTGGCAGCTCTGCAACAACTTCCATTTTTTCAACTCACCCTGCGACACAAGAAAGAATAAATGAACTCATTGGGAAATAGAAGGACACCCATCTCCTCTTACTATTAGCAGGTTTTATTTCTAAAAACCTTTAGTTTAGGAGATGTATTAAGGAAATTTGCGACTTAACTGTGTATAAGTTTTGTGAAATTTACTGTTTAAAATTAATGTTTTAGAGAGTGGTTAATTGTACCGTCTGGATTAGTCAATCTTAGCCAGATACTTTTCTTCCCCAAGTTCAATCTACAGAACCAGAAAATGGTTGACAGTGAAGCAAATTTCTTTGATTATTTCTTCTTTAATCGAAATATAACGTTAACATTTTTAACACATACAAAATAAGTAACTATTTTTAGGGGATAAGCAATGTCGGAACAACCAGATATTATATACACTAAAGTTGATGAAGCTCCAGAGCTTGCGAGCGGATCATTTCTTCCAATTATCCAATCATTCGCAGGTGTAGCAGGCATTAAGATTGGGACAAAGGATATCTCTCTTGCGGGTAGGATTATTGCGCAATTTCCAGAACGTCTGAAGCCAGAGCAACAACAACCAGATGATCTTGCTCTTCTAGGTGAAATGGTTATGCAGCCCGATGCGAATATTATCAAGCTACCCAATATCAGTGCTTCTAATCCACAGATTCAAGCAGCCGTCGCAGAACTTCAGTCTCAAGGTTACAATTTGCCAGATTACCCTGAAGATCCAAAAACGGACGAGGAAAAAGCAATAAAGGCAAAGTTCGATAAGGTTAAAGGTAGTGCAGTAAATCCAGTGCTTCGACAAGGAAATTCAGATCGTAGAGCAGCTGTGTCCGTTAAAAATTATGCAAAAAGTAACCCGCATAAAATGGGCAAATGGTC
>JAPYPM010000209.1 GCA_029937635.1 Nitrospinaceae bacterium | reverse complement strand
GAAAATACAAAGACATGCAGCGCAGTTTGATGTAGCAATATACACAGACGAAATAAAACAGTTTATTGAGGAAAGACTTAAAAAACATAGATGCTGAAGAAACATGGCCAATTATTTCTTACCATAGCAATTTTTTTTGACACTATAGTTATCTGTCTTTCTTGGTTAGCAGCTTATTATATCCACTTTAAGACCTCATTAGGACCACCTCCTCGCCACACAATTCCAGAATTAGAAATTTATTTAAAAGCTATGATTCTAGTTTGGATAGTTTTCATGTTCAGTATTCGAATATTCGGCTTATATCAACCGCACCGTGGAAAAGGTTTTAGCCATGAATTTCTGGTAATTTTTAAAGTAGTATTTTTTTCTATACTTATTTTAACTGCGGCAACATTTTTTTACCGCGAAGAGTCTTTTTCTCGATTTGTGTCGGTTTATTTCTTTAGTTTGATTATTATCTTGATGGTTGTTTCACATTTTTTTGTTCGTATCGTTCTTAAAAAAATCCGATCACTTGGATTTAATCTTCGCTACGTTCTAATTGTCGGTACTGGTGACCTAGCACAGTCACTTGCTGAAAAAATTAATCTACACTCAGAGTATGGTTTTAAGATTGTTGGTTTTTTAACCAACCATTCAGAATTAGTAAACAGTGATATAAGTGGAATTCGTGTTATTGGATCATTCAATGAGGTATCAACAGTTATTAATAAATTTGGAGTTGATCAACTATTTATAGCTCTTCCACTAAATGAGTCCAATGAAATGGAAGAAATACTTGGTTATCTTAATGAAGAGTCAGTAGATATTAAAGTTGTACCTGATTTATTTAGGTTTATGAATCTTCATGCAGGAGTTGATGAGTTAGACGGTTTGCCAATTGTAAATCTCTCGGAATCACCACTTCATGGCTGGAATGTTTTGATAAAGCGACTTATTGATATTTTCTTTTCAGGTCTTTTTATATTTGCAAGTTGTCCATTTTTAATTTTTATTGCCTTCATAATAAAACTTGAATCTAAAGGGTCGGTTATCTTTCGACAGGAAAGAGTTGGATTGGATGGAATAAAATTTAATCTGCTTAAATTCCGTTCTATGAAGGTTGGAGCAGAAAAAATAACGGGACCTGTATGGGCGAGTAAAGGTGATAATCGCACAACTCGCTTGGGATCTTTTCTTAGAAAAACTAGTATTGATGAATTGCCGCAGTTAATTAATGTGTTTGTTGGAGAAATGAGTTTAGTTGGTCCTCGTCCAGAAAGGCCGGTGTTTGTAAAAGCCTTCAAAAAAACTATCCCAAAATACATGCTTCGATTAAAAATGAAAGCTGGACTAACAGGATGGGCTCAGGTTAATGGTTGGAGAGGAAATACTTCCCTAGAAAAAAGAATTGAGTTTGACTTGTATTATATTCAACACTGGTCAATATTCTTGGATTTTAAAATTATTTTATTGACCTTTTGGAAGGGGTTTTTAAATCCACATGCCTATTAATAGAAAAATTTTGGCTGTTATCCCAGTTCGATGGTCATCGGTTCGGTTTCCAGGAAAACCGATTGCAGATATTCTTGGAAAACCAATGGTTCAATGGGTTTCAGAGCAAGCTCAAAAAGCTAGTCTTGTTAATGAGGTGGTCATTGCTACTGATGACAAACGTATTTATGATGTAGTTCTTGGCTTTGGTGGAAATGCAGTTATGACTTCGCAAAGTCATCAGTCTGGAACTGACCGTGTAGCAGAGGTAGTAAGAAATTTAGAGTGCGATATTGTAGTAAATATTCAAGGTGACGAGCCACTAATTCCTCCAGAGAATATTGATTTAGTTATAGAACCTTTACTTGCCAGAGGTGACTTGTCTGTGTCGACACTAAAGATTGCTATTCATAATCCCTCTGAAATGCTGGACCCAGATATTTGCAAAGTAGTTGTGGATAATGCAGGCTGTGCTTTATATTTTACACGGGCTCCGATTCCTTATAAACGAGACTTTGATTATATTGATGAGACATGTTCTGATACTAAAATTAATTCAAATCAAAGGATTTTAGGATTTAAACATATCGGAATATATGCCTACAGGAAATCATTTTTACCTCAATTTTTAAATATGAAAGTTTCTAAGTTGGAAAATTCTGAAAAATTAGAGCAGTTACGTATTCTTGAAAATAGATATTTAATTCAGCTAGTTGAAACCAAGCAAAACTCTATTGGCGTGGATCGGCCTGAAGATATAGATAAAGTTATAAAAGCTATGAATGGTAAAAACTAAGGGTAAGACTTAATTGATATTCACTAAAATTAGGAAGTCATGTTTTGATGAAAAAAATAAATAATAAGGTTAAGTATATTTTTGTTACCGGAGGTGTTTTATCTTCTTTAGGTAAAGGTATAGCTGCTGCATCAATTGGTAGTTTGCTAGAATGCTCTGGTTTGAAAATTACACTTTTAAAACTTGACCCATACATAAATGTAGATCCTGGAACTATGAGCCCACTTCAGCATGGTGAAGTTTATGTGACAGATGACGGGGCAGAAACAGACCTTGATCTCGGCCATTACGAGCGTTTTACTAATGCTACAATGCGTAGGATCAATAATGTTACGGCAGGAAAAATTTATCATAATGTCATTACAAAGGAACGTTGTGGAGAATATTTAGGGTCCACAGTTCAAGTTATTCCACATATAACGGATGAAATTAAAAGCCATATCCGTCAAGTTGGTAAGGATGTTGATGTTGTTATATGCGAGGTTGGTGGTACTGTCGGAGATATTGAGAGTCTCCCTTTTCTTGAGGCGATCCGCCAATTCAGGTTTGATGTTAAGTCCAAAAATATTCTATATATTCATCTCACATTAGTTCCATATATTAAAACCTCTGGAGAACTTAAAACAAAACCAACTCAGCATAGTGTTCAAAAATTACGGGAAATAGGTATCCAACCAGATGTCTTACTTTGTCGGACGGAAGAAAAACTTTCTAGCCAGTTAAAAAACAAAATTTCTCTTTTTTGTAGCGTTGAGGTTGATTCCGTTATTACCGCAATGGATGTTAAAAATATTTATGAAGTTCCTATTTCTCTTGAAGGAGAAGGGTTAGTAGATATTATAATTTCGAAATTAGGTATATCTGCCAAGAAACCTAACTTGGATTCATGGAAGCGTGTTGTTCAGGCTTTGTCTAAACCTAAATCAGGAGAGATTGATATTGCCGTAGTTGGAAAATATCTAGGTTTACAGGATTCCTATAAGAGTTTAACAGAAGCTCTTATTCATGGTGGAATAAGTAATGATGTGGGTGTGAATATTAACTGGTTGGATGCCGAGTCTCTTGACCAAGATCCAGTCACCACTGATCTCAGTCGATACCATGGAATTCTCGTGCCTGGAGGATTTGGTGAACGCGGTATAGAAGGTAAAATTAAAGCTATTCAACATGCAAGGGAGAACAAAATCCCTTTTTTTGGAATTTGTCTTGGGATGCATTGCGCTGTTATTGAATTCTCTCGTAATGTGGTCCAAT
Organism: Nitrospinaceae bacterium; assembly: GCA_029937635.1. Classification (GTDB taxonomy): domain Bacteria; phylum Nitrospinota; class Nitrospinia; order Nitrospinales; family VA-1; genus Nitromaritima. The sequence continues at coordinate 914 of JAPYPM010000209.1, read as the reverse complement.
TACATATGGCAAACAGCTCAGAGTTTTCACCAAATACACCGGATCCAGTTATTGATCTTTTGCCCGATCAAAATAATAAAAGTGATAAGGGTGGATCTATGCGCCTTGGAGAATATCTTTGTCAATTAAGAAAAAATTCTAATGCATTCGAGGCTTATGGTGAGCGGGAAGTTTATGAAAGGCATAGGCATCGTTATGAATTTAATAATCGCTATCGCATTCAACTAGAAGAGGCAGGGCTCAAATTTACTGGACTATCGCCAAATGGAAATTTGGTAGAGATTGTTGAGCTAGAAAATCACCCATGGTTTTTAGCTGGGCAGTTTCACCCTGAATTTAAATCATCACCAATGGAACCACATCCATTGTTCACAGCTTTTATCGCCAGCTCTTATCTGCGTAGAAAGAATAGACAGGGAAAATAGAATGAAATATTTTTTATTATACTTACTATTTTTATTTATGTGAATTACGTGTTTTTTTATAGTTAATTATCTATCTAAAATCATATATCATTAATTTTTCTATTTTTAGAATATTTAGGAAGAAGTTTTAAGTAAAGAATAGATAGAGATTTGCGAGTTAAGCTTGCGTAGTCGATTATTTGATTTATAAAATTAAATGGGATATCTTTTTGCATTTTATATGATGTATAAATAATAACACAAAATATAATTATATTTGGAACCCAGATAGATGAATAAGGCTCTACTTCTCCAGATTTTCCCATGTTTTGTGCAAATATTAACCCCATATAATATAGAATGATTACCATAATTGAAGTAGCAAAACTCCCTGCCTTTCCAGCTCTACTTGAATGAACACCGAGTGGTGCTCCTAAAATACCAAACAGTAGACAAGTGAAAGGGATTGCAAACTTTTTACTAAGTTCTACTTTTGCGGCATATGTGGGG
>JAPYPM010000003.1:10795-27250 GCA_029937635.1 Nitrospinaceae bacterium | reverse complement strand
TTCACGACAAGGTAACAGTGGTGCCGGGTTCATATAAAAAAACACGAGCTGGTTTGGAACGTCTCGTCGCTCAACGAAAAATATTTGGTGGCAAATATCCCTTAATACACCTAACTTGTGTGATTAGTTCGGGTAATGTGATGGATTTAGTACCCCTTTATGATTACGCTGAGAAGTTAGGCGTTAATGTTTGTAATTTTGTTTTACAAAACCCAGCAACTTATTGGCATGCAAAGGATTACGATCAGGATAGTCACTTATTAAAAAAACCACCACTGATCGAAGAGATTGATCCGAAAATTTTAAAAGGCCAACTCGATTTACTGCTAGCAAGAGAGAAAACCTATTCTTCTCAGTTGCGCTTTTCGCCAAACTACATAACACCGGATGAAATTGTTCGGTACTATTCTAATCAAAGTTCTTATAAGGATTACCGTTGCTATACTCCATGGACTAAGATGGCCTTTTCCGCATATGGGGATATTTTTAGTTGCCCACATTACAGGTTAGGCAGTTTTGATGATGAAAATAATATTTCTCCATGGAATGGAGAGAGGTCTCGCGAGTTCCGCGAACGAATTAAAAACGAAAAAATATTTCCTGGCTGTCTCGGTTGTTGTCAGTCTGAATATATTGGATCAGAAAAATAAGGGCCAGCTATTATGAGAGTTTTATTATTGAGACCAGCGGCAGAAAAAAAATCAATGGCCCGTGTCTTACCATTAGGATTATTGGCAATAGGCTCTGTGTTAAAAAGAGCTGGGCATCAAGTTAAAATTCTTGACCTTAGAATTTCTAATTCACCAGATGAAGAATTAGGTTCTGTCATGAAATCATTTAATCCACAAGTTGTCGGAATAGGAGTTATGACCATTGAGTGCAAGTATGGTTTTATTGATGCGGCTAAAGTAAAAGAATTAAACCCAGAAGTGACAATTATTTTTGGTGGGCCTCATTGTTCACATGAACCACGATTTATTCTAAACGACCCGAATGTGGATTTGATGGTGAGCGGGGAAGGTGATCTTACAATTGCAGAATTGATAGATGCGTTGGAACAAGGTAGAGATATTGACAATATAGCGGGTATTGCATATAAAAAAAATGGATCTTACGTACGTACTGTGGATCGACCGGTCATCCGTGATCTCGATAAATTTGATCAAGAATATGATTTAATTAATCTAGAAAGGTACTTCAATTTTCAATCTTCCATGGATTTCTTCCCTGTTTTTAGAAATAAAAGATTTCTACCTTTGGTAACTTCACGAGGATGCCCATTTAAATGTACCTATTGTCATGATATTTTTGACAAATCTATTCAGTATAGATCGCCAAAGGCAGTAGTTGATGAAATAGAATACCTGATCAATAAATATGGTGTTAGAGAGTTTCATATTGTTGACGATGTTTTTAACGTTAATATGAAAAGAGCAAAAATCGTTTTAGATGCTATTATCCAGAAAAATTTAAACATACATCTATCGTTTCCTAATGGATTACGTGCAGATTTTTTTGACGATGAGTTGATTGATAAAATGCAAAGGGCCGGCGTATATAGGATGGCTTTAGGAATTGAGTCTGGCTCTCAACGAATTCAAGACATGATACAAAAAGATTTAGACATAAATATAATATCTGGCGTCGTTGAAAAGCTTACGCGTGCTCGGATGAGTGTTCACGGATTTTTTATGTTAGGTTTTCCATCTGAAACTCGTAAAGAGATGGAAGCAACAATCGATTTTGCATGTGACCTGGGTTTGACGACGGCTAATTTTTCACTAGTAATCCCGAATCCAGGAACGGACTTAAGGCAGACTTTTATTGAATCTAGAGAAAGTAACTTCGAGGACTTTTCTGAGTACACTTTCGATGCTGCGTCATGCAATGCAAGTGAAGTGGAGGGAGACGATTTAATTAAATTAAAACAGGAGGCGAATCGTAAGTTTTATTTAAGCCTACAGCGTTTTAAACATGTACTCCGGGCAGTTGAACCAAAGTGGATAATGCGCTCCATGATAAATACGCCACTAGCATTGTTGTGGCGAAATGCAATTTCACCAACCAATGCCCCGACGCAAAATTAGGTTTTATCTGGGAATCCACTCCGCTACTCGAGAATAATATATTGGCCTAAGAGAAGCACAATAATTATCTATTAATTAAATTTTCTTGTTAAGAATTCGTAGCTATGCAGTTTCTTGAAAATAGGAATTTATGAATGATTCATTACAAGTATCAGTAGTTATTCCAGTATTTAATGAGGAGCTTGTATTACATGAACTTTATCCTCGTTTAAAAAAAGAAGCGGAAAGTTGGGGTAAGTCATACGAACTATTATTTGTAGATGATGGCAGCACGGATAATTCATTTGAGTTGATGTGTAAATGGAAAAAAAAAGACTCTAAGATACGCATTGTAAAATTTACTAGAAACTTTGGTCAACAAGCAGCTGTTCTGGCTGGTTTCCGAAAAAGTCGAGGTGATATTGTTGTACAAATAGATTCAGATTTACAAAACCCACCAGAGGAGATAAAGAGGTTATTATCCGCATTCACTGATGAAATCGACCTTGTTGTAACAATTCCACGTAAAAGACGAGATAGTTTTTTAAGAGTTTTAGGATCAAAGGTTCTCTATTCTTTAGCACAGGCATTATTCGGGAACCGTTTTAAATTAAATTTAAGTTCTTTTCGTGCAATGCGTAAAAGCGTTATTGAAAAAATTGATCAATGTCAGGACCGATCGCGTTATATGGCTGTGTTAATGAGTTGGATTGCTGTTCCCACTGTAGAGCTAGAAGTTGAGCATCATTTAAGAACAACGGGCCAAACAAAATACGGATTCTTACCACTCCTTCGCTTAAGCTGGGATTTGATTACGGGTTATTCTAACTTCCCATTACGGTTGGTTACTTATTTAGGATTATTAGGCGCCAGCATGGGCTTTGCAATAATGATATTCCTCTTATACCAGCGATTGATAGCTGGAATTTTAATTGAAGGATTTGTTGTTTTATCAGCGGTATTTTCTTTTTTCGCAGGAGTGCAATTAATGTCAATTGGTTTTTTGGGTGAATATCTTGGCAGAGTACATATGCAAATACAAAATAGACCTGACTACATCTTACACAAGGTAATCGATTGATGGATGTAAAAAAAATAACATCATTGATAATAGAGCCGACAAATACATGTAACTTGCGTTGCACCTTTTGTTTTGTAACAGATGGCATGACTCGTGATGGTGGGTTCATGAATTTCGATTTATTTAAAAAAATAATAGATGATTGTAATGATCTGGAACACTTGTGTATGCATAACTGGGGCGAGCCCCTTTTGCACAAGGATATTTTTAGGATGATTGAATACGCTAAAAATAAAGGGGTCAATTATGTAGTTATGAATACTAATGGAACTCTTCTTACGGATAAAATGATTGATAGAATTGTTAACAGCAAATTAGATATTATTCGTTTTTCAATCGACGGTTCAGCAGAAACCTTTAAGCGCGTAAGAGGAGTAGAACTAAAAAATATTGAAAAAAATATTAAAAAATTAAAAATAATAAAAGAGAAAAAAAGACCGGGATTAAAAATGGGTGTTGTGTTTACGGTGGAAGAGGATACAGAGGAAGATGCTGAGGAGTATATTAACCATTGGGAAAAAATTGTAGATCATGTCCGATTACAGCCAAAACTAATCACTAGCCCTCGAACAGAAGTTTGTCCAGAACCTTTTGGGAAGGACTACGGAAAGTTAGTCGTTTTATGGGATGGCAGAGTAATTCCCTGTTGCGTTGACTATAATGCAAATCTAATGATTGGGAATATTCAAAATGATACCATCCCAAATTTATGGAAAAGTGAAAAGTTAAATCTTTTACGTGAACAGCACCTTAAAGGAGAGTTCCCTGATACTTGTGCTAATTGTAATGAGTGTGAAAGCAATAAAGCAGACAAACGTTTTTTTGTTAATGCTTTAACCAAATAATAAATAAATTGGGCATTCCTGTGGCAACTCTAACAAGAGAAAAAGTTTTAGAAGAAAATAAACGTGTCCATAAACTTGAAGATCAGTTCTATCTTGAAAGACACCCAGAGCAAACAAATTTTTATCAGTCCCGTCTAGTTAAAAAAACAGTTGATCACGTTTGTTCTTTATTGGATAGCCCAAGTGAAGATATTTTAGAGTTAGGATGTGGCACGGGGTATTTATATTTAGAATTCTTAAAACGTGGTCACAAAATAACAGGAGTCGATTTATCAGCTGAAATGATAAGCGTGTTAGAGAGTAAAATAAAAAAGGATGATAGAAAACGTTCGCGATTGGTTGTGAACGATGTAGAAACATTTGCTGAAATCGATGATAAGAAATACTCTGCAATCATCGTTTCAGCCTTGTTGCATCATCTGTATGATTTTGAATCAGTGATCAAAATGTATTGCGATAGATTAATGCCTGGAGGAGTATTCCTTATATTTTTTGAACCTCTCAAACAGAATATTAATTCAGTCATTCGCTATAGGATGCATCAAACATTAGCTGGTATTGATGAAACTATTTACCGCCAGAAAATGATACGAAAAAAAATATCAATTTTAGAGGGGGAGTATCACCATGCAGACTATCAAAGACAATTTGGTGGAATAGATCCCTATAGACTTAAAGACTTATTTGGCGTAGAAGGATTAAAAACTCTACAAATTGAGAAATACTGTGCCCGACGATTTGGCTTAAGTTCTTTCCTCGCAACTCAGTTTCTTAAAACTCAGAATACCTTCAATCTTTTAGCAAAGAAATAAAAGAGTAGTTTCTTTTATAATTTTAAGAGTGAAATAAATTTTTAAAGTTGTCTATATAGTTAATCGCAATATATGATTTTTGATAGGTCTTATTTTTTTCTCAAAAAGCTAAACAAGTTCTATGGATCTGACGTGTTGAAGGTTCGGAGAATTTCTAAGAGCATCTTCACCTCTCGGGCTAATTTTATTTCCTGCTACATTTAGCTGTTCTAAGGCTTTAAAATTTTTTGCTTCGGCAAGATGAAGAGCTCCATCATCCCCAATTCCATTTAGAGTAAGTACGAGTTGTCTGAGACAAGGAAATGCATTTGAAATTGCGAGAGCTTTTGCTCCTTCAGAGTGAATCCAATTTTCATTTTCCAAGTAAAGGTTTTCAAGCGAGTTAAAATTTTTCGATTTAGTAATAGCCACTAATCCAGCATCCTGAATATTATTGTTATTTAAGCGAAGCGATTTTAATGATTTTATATATGAACTTTCGGCAATAGCCTCTGCTCCTTTAATTCCTAGGCTATTCCCGCCTAAATCCAGATACTCGACAGATTTTAAATTAGGTGACTCGCATAAAGCTTTTGTTCCTTCAGAACGGATATCATTATTATTAAAATCTAGAATTTTTAATTGAGTGAGGGTTTTCGATTTTGATATTGAAATAGCACTGTCTGTTGTTAAATCATTATTAGCTAAAAATAAAGATTGAAGGTTGCAAAACATTTTTGATTGAGATAAAGCATAAATACCGTCATCCCCTATATGGTTATTATTTAGAATTAATTGATTAATTTTTGGGAATGTATTAGATAGTGCTAAAGATTCTATTCCTTTGTTTGAAATTGAGTTATCAGAAAAATCAAGTGATTCCAGTAAATTTAAATTATAGGCAGAAAAGCCATCCATTCCTTTGTTATCAACACAGCTATCGCGAAGAGCTAAAGTTTTAAGCCGACGACCAAAATCAGAATTAGCCAAAGAATGGATACCCAGGGACTCAATTCGGTTATAGGATAAATCTAAACTACAAATACTATTAAGAGATTTAGATAGAGATAAAACCTTTGCTCCTAATGCACCAATTTCATTACTTGAAAGATTGAGAGAGGTAAGCTTTTGAAAGTGGTTTGTTTTGGATAATAAAAATATGCCTTCGTCATCTAGATTGTTGTTAGACAAGAAAAGTGATTGAATATTTTTTAACCATTTAGATTCGCAAAGATATCTAAAAGTCTTAGAGTTAATTCCAGTTTCACTAAGGTCGATGGAGTTTAGGTATTTTAGAGATTCGAGTGAGAATAAAATTTTAAATTCAGTTTCTGTGAACCGATTCCCTTGCAAATTAAGGCTTTTGTTTTTCCGGTCGAGTCTTTGAAGTACAAGTTCTCCAAGTTCAGTTTCATTTGCATGTTTTTCAAACGAACGGAGAAAATCAAGGCTATCATCAATGTCCTTAGCTTCTTTCAATTAATTAAAACCTAGAAAAATAATTTGTTAAATAAAAATACTTTGTTTTAAATATTTTACATGTCGTTTTTTCTAACGCAAGTAAAGGCGCTTCAAAACGATCAAGATAGATTAAAAATTAAGGTGTTGGGTAGGGCTAAGAGGGTGGAAATTAATTGAGGTTTACCGAGACTGCTTTAGATACACCCCGTTCTTCCATAGTTATTCCGTAAAGAACATCTGCGAATGACATGGTTTTCTGATTGTGGGTGATAATAATAAATTGAGTTTTTTTAGACATTTGTTTGAGCATTTCTTGGAATCGAATAACATTGGCTTCGTCTAGAGGAGCATCAACTTCATCCAAAAGGCAAAATGGGCTCGGCCGTACTTTAAAAACAGAAAACATAAGAGCGATTGCAGTCATTGCTTTTTCTCCTCCAGACAAAAGGGATAGATTTTGCATGCTCTTTCCAAGCGGATTAGCGCTTATTTCAACTCCAGATTCTAGGGGGTTAGATGCATCTATTAAAGATAGCTCTGCCTTGCCTCCGCGAAATAAATGCGAAAAAATTTCCTTAAAATTTTCGTTAACTTTCTCAAAGGTATCAAGAAATCTCTGTTTAGTAGTGCGGTTGATTCGTTCAATAGTTTGATGCAGAAGTTGAATAGAGTCAGCTAGGTCTTCCTGTTGTGTTTTAAGAAATTGATAACGCTCGTTGATCGTGTGAAAATCGGATAACGCAGCTAGATTAACTTCACCCATGCGACCTATTTTTTCTTTCAAGTCTCGTGTTGTTTGTTCAGCTTCTTGAACGTCAAACTCTTCAGTTGGGTGATTTAATAACTCATTGCGTGATACGTTAAAATCTTCGAAGGCCCGTTCTTCAATATGAACGATTTGAATATTAATTTCAGATTTTTTGAGTTCTACTTTGGAAATTAACTCGGTAAGTTCTTGAATTTGTCTTGAGAGGTCTTTTGATTCTTTTTCCATTTGTTTGACAGATTCTTCTTTTTCTCTCAGTGTTTCGTCTTCAGTTATAGCCTCTTCTTCTAACTGATCCTTTTCTCTCACGTTCTGGAGGATCTCATCTTCAACAACTTTAATCCCTTGTTGAATTTCATTTATTCTTTGTTGACTTTCTTCTGTATCATGTTCATATTTTAGAATCTGGTGACGGTGGCTATCTTGTTGAAGATCGATTCGATTAATTTCAATCAGAGTATTCTCCCTTTTCCCCTTCAATGAAGCTATTCGAACTTTAATGCTGGCTAGTTCATTAGAATGTTCTTCCATTTGAGCCCTAGAGCTATCAAGCTTCTGGCGCAAGAGACTCAAATTTTCTTCACTTACAACTTTTTCTAGAGTCAGATTGTCTATTTCAGTCGAGAAAGATTGTTTATCCGTGTTTAACTCTGAGAGCTCCTGTTGTCCGTCATTTTTTTCATTCTTGATCGAAGAGAGTTTCTGTTCTAATCGTTCTATTTCTTTGCGGTTTTGTTCCTGTTCATTCTGACTATTGTTTAAGCTTAATTCTGTATCGTGAATACTTTGACTTGCGTCCTTAAGTTCCAATTCCATTTTCTCTAGGATATTTTTACTTTTTCCTGAAATTATCAACGCAGATTTATAATCATCATTAAGTTGGTTGGTTTTGGTTGATAGTTCCTCCATTTTACGATTTTGCGAAAGCAAATTTGAGGCGTTTTTTTTATCAATTGATCCACCAAAAACCATTCCTTGAGAATCAATCATTTCACCATTTCGGGTGACCACAGTTCCATTGAATTCCGGGTTTTGGAAAACTTGAACTGCCGTTGAAAGGTCGGTGACAAGTATCACGTTACAAAGAAGCATTTCAATGATTTGTTGATACTCCTCTTCGCATTCTATAAAGTTTAAGGCTTTTCCGAGTATGCCCGGATTGCCATTGAGGTAGACTGGGGGTATATCAGTTGGTTTTAAATCCATGGGAATAAATGAACCTCGACCTGAGGAATTTTCTTTTAAAAAAGCTATAGCTTCAACAGAATCATTATAAGAATTAACGATTACACTTTGAAGCTTTTCTCCAAGTGCCGTCGTGATAGCCGCTTCATATTCCACAGGTGTTTTTAAAACATCTGCTAGGACTTTTCGGAGTCCGTTCAAGCGGTTACCGTTTTCATCATAATTCATTAAAGATCGGACGCCATCTTCAAATCCTTCGAATTTATTTCGTAGTTCCTTAAGCGATGCAAGTAAAGAGGATTGTGTTAGGTAATCCTCTTTAAGAGTATTCAATTGATTTGTTTCAAGTAATAATTGTTGGCGTATTTGTTCTGTTTTTTGTTGTAATACTTCGCTATCAACTTTTAGTTTCCCTAATTGTTCTGATTTTTTCTCAACCATAGAACTTGATTGATTTAAGCATTCCAGAATCTCGTTCTTAAGAGAGGTTGTTTCTTCATATTCAGTACTTAGTTTTTTGTCTCGATGCATTAGTGAATCAACTCGGCTTTCAAGAGCAGCTAGATCACTTTTGTTTTTGGAAATATGTTGGAGAAGTTCTAGTAACTGCAGGTCCCCTTTTTTGACTTCATTGTCCAGAGTATTCAACGTTCTCTTTTTTTCTTCAAATATGCTATTTTGTTCCTTTAGCGTATTTTCTGCGGTATTTATTTCTTCTGATAAAGCTCCTAATTGAGCACGTTGGTTTTCAACTTGATTGGCTTGCTCAGTTATTTCTTGTTGCAAACGAACAGTATCATTTGATGCAGACTGGATATTTGTTTCTTCTTGGTCAACTTGCGTTTTTTTTAGCTCAATAGTGTGTTCGCTTTTACTTATTTTATTAGCCAATTGATAGACGTTTTCTCTTTTTTCATTTAGTTGTTCGAGAGATTCTTCAATTTCAAGGTTTAATTGAGTAATTTGGTTATCCAGAAAAGAAGCGCGGGTATTTTTTTCGGTTTTATTTTCAATTTGGGACGAGAGATCTTCTTCGATTACTTGTAGATTAGTTTTGTATTGGTGAATTTTTTTAGCGAAGAGCTTCAGGGAAAGCTCTTTAATTTCTCCTTGAAATTTTTTATAACGTTCAGCCTTAGCTGCCTGTCGTTTCAAAGATTCTGCCTGGCGGCCTAATTCGTGGACGATATCAGTAATTCGTTCAAGGTTTTGCGTTGAGGCATCTAGTTTGCGAATGGCTTCATTTTTTCGATGCTTAAACTTTAGAATGCCAGCAGCTTCTTCTATTAAGATACGACGATTTTCCGGTTTTGAAACGATTATATCTTGAATATGTCCCTGCTCAATTACGGATAAGACTTTTGGGCTGATACCCACATCCATCAAAAAATCGGTAATATCTTTTAGTCGGCATGGGACCTGGTTTATATAAAATTCACTTTCACCGGAGCGGTGGTAACATCTGGTGACCTTAACCTCATCAGCAACGTTAGGAACGTTTGCAATTCGTATCCCTTGTGGAACACGACTAAGGGTTAATGAAATTTCGGCCCTATTAACAGGTTTTCTGGTTGAGCTACCATTAAAAATTAGATCAGCAGATTTTGTTCCACGAAGTGATTTGAAACTTTGTTCTCCGATTACCCATCGGATAGCATCGGAAACATTGCTTTTTCCGCATCCATTTGGGCCCACAATAGCTGTAAACCCAGAAGTGAAATCGATGTGAGTCCCATCTACAAACGATTTGAAACCATCTAATTCTAGACTTTTCAATAGCATATAAATCTTTATCCTCAATGGTTTCAAAGGGTTTTAAGCCCTTTCTTTGGTAGGAGATTAGCCCATTCAAAGAGGCTTGTAAAGGAAAAATAACACTACTTCTAGGGGGTATATATATAAATAACCACTATATATAGTGGTTATTCCGATAAGTTTTTTTGAATTTAGTAGAGCTTAAAAACTAAATTTTGAACTATGGTTTTACTTAGTTGATATACAATGGATTAATATTATATGGGATATTAATGAAACCTTGGGAGATAACGAATAATGAAGTTTTTTTCCTATAGCAAATGTGGGACCTGCCGCAAAGCTAAAAAATTTCTTGATACATGCAAGCTCTCTTACAAAGAAATCGATATCACAGAGAATCCGCCTACACAATCGATTTTAAAAAGGGCAATTAAGGCTAAGGGCATGAAAAAATTATTTAATACCAGTGGAGAACAATACAAAAAACTAAATATTAAAGACAAGATAGGGAGTATGACAGAGTTTCAAGCAATAGAGCTTCTATCAAATAATGGTAGATTAGTTAAACGTCCGATTGCGGTTGATGGAAATCGAATAACTGTAGGTTTTGATGAAGCTGAGTATCAAGAGGTTTGGTCTTAAATAGTCAAGTTGTATTTATTGTAGAATTAACTGTGAGTAGTTTTTGTGAACTTAATCTCTTTAAAAAATAAAATGAAAAACCATCATCCCGTTGTTCGAGAACCAGTGGCCTGGAGCCCTCGGACAGCATCGGTAATGGTGGTATTGTATGTCAATAATGATAAGGCTTTTGTTTTAATGACTCTCCGATCAAAGCAATTAAAAATCCACCCTGGAGAAATGTCGTTCCCAGGAGGAAGGTACGAAGAGGAAGATGGAGACTTATTGTCGACAGCTCTAAGAGAGACGAAGGAAGAAATTGGGTTAAAATTAGATGATACTTTGGTTAATGCTACCCTGCCAGTTGTTACAACCCTCACAGGATACCAAATAACTCCTTATGTTGCTATTTTACAGACACGCCCAAATATTGGTGAGTTGAGTGATGAGGTTGAGGGTATCTTTGAAATACCGCTTTTTGACCTACTTTCTACCAAACAAAGAAACACCTCTGGTAAGACAGGAGAGAGTAAGTATGTTTACTGGCATAGTACCAATTGTATTTGGGGGGCCTCGGCAAAGATTTTAGGGGGTATAGAGTGCCTTCGTAATAGTTATGAATGAATTTGGTGATAAAGGTCTGACTGAATGACAGATATTTGTATTCTTTTTCTGGCACCCAACTGGAGAGTTTCACTACTTCGCTCGTTTAAAAAATCAACGACTGTAAAAATTTTAATGGTTGGAGCGGACAGCGATTCTCATTCTCCGGCATTAAACGTTGTGGACAAAAGTTACGTAATTCCTAAATTTTCGGAACGAAATTGCGTCGAGAAAATCAAAGCTATTTGTGATAGGGAAAATGTCGATGTCATTCTTCCCATGACTAATAAAGCCATTGAGTTCATGGATAAAAACCGTGTCGAGTTTGATGAAGGCGACTTATTATTTTATTTGGCAGATCATACTCTAATTCAAACTAGTAATGATAAACGTAAATTGGCAGAATTTTTCACACAAAATAATTTTGCTTCACCGGATTTGATTGATCCTAATAAGTCATTTCCTGGGTTTCCTTTGATTGCTAAGAATCCTTGTGGGGAAGGGGGAAAGGATTGTTTTAAAATAAAAGACCAGACCGAATTGGATTTTTTTTTAAAAAAATTACCAAATCATATTTTTCAAAGATTAATTCAAGGTAGAGAATTTAGTATTGACTGGTTTTCAGATAAGACAGGTTTGCCCGTTGTGGTTGTTCCGCGAGAAAGGTTGATCGTGCGAGCAGGCGAAGTGATGGTAAGTCGAATACAATTGATTTCTAAAATTATTGAACCTGCTAAAAAACTGGGTGTTCAACTTCAACTGCGTGGCCCAGCTAATTTGCAAGGATTTTTAGATGCCTCGGGAGAATTTTTGTTTACTGATGTTAATCTGCGTTTTGGAAGTGGTGTTCTGCATACCATTCATGCTGGGGCAAATATCCCTGAAATGTTACTTCAAGAGCTCTTAGGTCAACCCATTGAAACAAAACCTAGTTTTGTTAAGGATGGGTCTACGATGTCTCGTTTTCATGATGCAATATTTGATTTTTGAAATCATATTTTCTCTCATCTAGACAAACTTACCTAAAAACTCTAATATCTGAGGGACTGTAGAGTATAAAAAATGCATATTTAAAAACATCATAATGAGTTCCTTGCATAGGAAGTTATTTTTAACCCAACCCTCTCGTGAACCTATCTATACCAGCAAAGAATAGTCTTATTTTCGCACTGGATGTTCCAAATCGAAAAGAAGCTGAGAGGTATGTTCGTTTACTCGCTGATACGGTTGGTTGCTTTAAAATCGGGCTTGAGTTGTTTATTAAAGAGGGGCCTGATGTCCTTAAAATAGTGAAGCAAAATAGTTCCGCATCTATTTTCTTAGATCTCAAGTTACATGATATTCCAGCAACAGTGCACTCGGCTCTAAGATCAGCTGCAACGCATGGTGTTCGATTCATTACCGTTCACGGATCGGACGGTGGTCAAATTTTACAAACCGCGACCGAAGTCAAAGGTTTGGGGTTAGAAGTTTTAGCTATTACGGTTCTTACTAGTATTTCAGAATCAGAGCTTGGGGGATTGGGTTATAAGGAAGGGCTTAGTTTGAGGCAATTGGTGCTAGACCGAGCTAATATAGCTAAAAAATCAGGGTGTGCTGGGGTTGTGTGTTCTGGTGAAGAAGTAGCTTTAATAAAGCAAAAATGCAGTAATGATTTTAAGGCAGTGGTTCCTGGAATACGCCCGATATGGGCAGATATTAAAAAAGATGACCAAAGTCGAATTGTTACACCTAGAGAGGCAATTTCTAATGGGGCTGATCTTATAGTTGTGGGTCGACCTATTCGTGATGCCAAGGAGCCAGGTATAGCTGCATTGAAGATTATTGAGGAAATTGAATCAGCTTTAAGTGATTAGAACAGTATTTTTTGTTTACCGTTTAAAGCTAATAATAAGATTAATTTTATAAAAAATAGGTTTATAACATGTTGATGGATTTTGTTCATTTTGCTTATATTCTTAGTCTAGTGGGTTGGATTGGTAGTATTGTTTTTTTTTCATTTTTTACTGCACCAGTAATCTTTAAGCTTTTGGAGCGTGAAAAGGCTGGGGAGGTGGTAGGTGTGATTTTCCCGAGGTATTATTTTTTTGGATATGTGTGTGCTGTGATGGCTTTATCCTCCCTAATGGTTAGCGCGCAAGTATTCTTTGGCCCCAAGCAAATACTTTTGTTCATTATGATAGCTGGATGGTTTTATGCTGGTTTAGTTGTGAGTCCCAAGTCAAGGAAATTGAAAACTCTTAGGAAGTCGGCCAGTTCCGCAGAAGAAAAAGCTCGGTTAGAGGTAACATTTAAAAAAACTCATTCTTTGGCAGTTAAGTTAAATGCGAGCGTATTGTCAGCAGGTTTAGGGCTTTTATGGTTTAGTGCTATAGGATTGAAGCTTTGATCTTATTCGATTAACTAGGCCTCATATCTATATGGTAGACTTAAAGAACTTCATTGATATTGTATATAGGCACCGCTTTTCGCAATTGTGGAATTCATTATTATAGATATAATTAGCGATAAGTTACGTAGAAAAACTTTACCTGGTCAAAACAAACAAGATGCTAAGTAATAAATATAGGTTATTTAATTTTTTTTGAGAGGGGCTAAAAAATTCAACCGTCCTATAAACTGCTTACCTGATTCCGGAATGTTTTTAACTCTTTCATCTATTAGTATATCTTTGGTTTTAAAAAACCGTCCGTAATAATCAAAGTTTGCATCCTCATCGCTATTAATCACGGTACCCTTTAGGGAAATACCGGCAAAAGCACCCTTGCTTCTTGAGTAAGAATATATTTCACCTTGCATTCGTATGTCCATCGCAGCTTCTGCATGGCGACCAACGGGTCCGGCGGAAACTGCTACATCAGCCCCTAAAGTTAATTTGTCTTTAAGTAAACTTTCCAATCCTCTTTGCGTCATCACTAACAGAATAAGATCCACTGCCTCGGCCCCGACTTGAAAACCGAAACTCAATCCAGTTTGAGTGAGGAATGCTGGAGGGCCAAACTTACCAGTTTTATTATTACGCATTGAGGCGATGCCGTTACCATATCTACCTCCAACGAAAAACCCTGCCTTGATTAGAGTTGGGAAGATAAGAATAGCTTTTGCTTCAGAAATAAGATCACCTGGAATTTCTTGGTCGGGAGAGTTCAGTATTTCATTTATTACGGATAACGAATCTCTAAGAGTCTGATCGTTACCCTCATTGGCTTGGGCACTTACAGAGAAAAAAGAAATTATTAATATAAAAAAGATAGTTTTATTCATAAACGTCTCCAAATTTAAAATATTTCATAATTTTTTTTATTCAAGGTAAGAGATTTATCATAGAAATAATACTTGCATTCAATGCAAGTATAAAAAGCAAAGAAAGGACTGAATAAGAATAGAAAACTTATGACTTGCGGTCAACCCAACAAATTGGAAACGAAATCAATAAATCGCTTTACCGCCGAGCTTTGTCCACATAACATGTTTAATTATGATTGAACAAGAAGTAAAAAAGTATCTTGATAAAGGTGGTTTTTTGTCTGACGCCATAGAAGGGTTTGAGTGTCGGCCGCAACAGATTGCTATGGCGGAGGCTGTGGGTAGAGTTTTTGATAGCGAACATCATTTGATTGTGGAGGCAGGAACAGGAACAGGGAAAAGTTTAGCTTACCTGATTCCGGCAATTTTATGGGCGGTCAAACATAATAAAAAAGTTGTGGTCTCAACCCATACTAAAACTTTGCAGGAGCAACTCCTTTATCATGACATCCCACTCATTCATGAAAAATTAAAAATTCCATTTCGATATGCGCTTTGTTTAGGTAATGAAAACTATCTTTCTTTGAGACGGTTAAAAAGGGCAAGTCAGGCCGGTCTTTTCACTATGATAGAGGAAGATGAGCAGATGGCAGCTATTTTTGATTGGGTAAATGAAACTCCAACTGGTACAAAAGGGAATTTGCCCTTTGAGCCACTTCCTTCAGTATGGGAGGATGTGGGTAGACAAAAAGATTTGTGCCTCGGGAAAAACTGTGAAACTTATAACACTTGCTTTTACTTTAAAGAGAAAAAACGTTGGTTTGGTGCGCATTTACTAATAGTCAATCACCACCTTTTTTTCGCTAACGTTGCAAGTAGCGGGGCAGTGCTTCCAAGGTTTGATGCCGTTATTTTTGATGAGGCACAGAATATAGAAGAGTCAGCCACGTCATTCCTGGGGTTAAAAATATCTAACTCTTATTTATATTATTTTTTGGATCGACTTTATCATTCACGCACTCGGAAGGGATTACTTTCTCGGATTGAGCATGACTATGTGCTTTATCTACAAAATCAAGTTGGGGTTGTTCGAAAAGCAGTTGAAACTTTTTTTACACAAATTGTTGAAGAGTACGGGAAAAAAGATCGCGTTCTTCGAATTTATAAGCCTATAGCCATTGATAATGCAATTTATTTTCCAATGAAAGAATTGCACGAAACCTTGAAAAACTTTGAAGGAATGGTGCAATCAGAAGAAGATCGTATAGAAATCACAGCCGCGGCGAATCGTTGCATGGAGTTTAATAATAGTATCCCGGCTTTTCTTAATCAACATCTGGATGGGTATGTTTATTGGCTGGAAATTAATGAGAAAAAAAAATTCTCCCGAGTAGTTCTCCAAGGAGTTCCCATTAATGCAGCGGAAGAATTACAAGAACAGGTATTTTCAAAAATAGGTCGAGTTGTATTGACATCCGCTACGTTAACGACACATAAGAGTTTTGATTTTATCCGGGAAAGAATTGGTTTTGATGCCCAGGAACAAAGCATTTTAGGATCTCCGTTTGACTACCCTAGCCAGGCACTTCTTTATGTTTCAGCCGACTTACCTGAACCTTCCGAGACCATGGAAAAATATGCATCTGCAATGGCAAAGCGATGTGGAGAATTAGTAGAGATATCCGAAGGAAGAACTTTCATACTATTTACTAGTTATGCATTGATGGGTGAGGTGTATGCTCGTCTTCAACATTTGTCCAGTAAGTTTTCTTTTCTTAAGCAAGGAGAAATTCCTACAGGTCAAATGATACAACGTTTCAAGAAAACATCGGGTGTGATTTTTGGGACCAATTCCTTTTGGCAGGGGGTTGATATTCCAGGAGATGCTCTCAAAAGTGTCATAATTACAAAGCTACCATTTGATGTGCCAAGCGAACCTCTAACAGAAGCAAGAATAGAAGACTTGCGCAGACGATCAATAGATCCGTTTTCACATTACCAGATACCACGCGCCATAATTCAAATGAGACAGGGG
>JAPYPM010000003.1:0-10785 GCA_029937635.1 Nitrospinaceae bacterium | reverse complement strand
CTTGGACTCAAGAATTGTTCGTCGAGGTTATGGAAAACAGTTTTTAGATTCATTGCCTGCTTGCGAAGTAGTGGAGGACTTAATGCAGGTGAAAATTTTTTTTTTAAAAATTAAAGAAAAAAGTTTAATAGGGGAGTGAAATAGAATTTTATTAAGAAAAGATTAGCTGGCATGCAAGAGGGACTTGATTTTAGAGTAAGTGAGGAAGGCTGCAAAAATATTCGAGCCAAGAGCGGTAATGCATATAAAAATATCAAGCTTACCAATGAGTGACATGAAAAAAAGAAAATAAATAAAATCTCTGTTAGCAATGTTGTCAGTTAGCGTATTGTTCTTTTTTGGATCAGTAGTATTAGCAGAAACCTTTTCTTTTTTATCTATAATTGATGAGCTAAGAATGAGAAATGAAATCAAACTTCCTAGGACAGCAAGTGCACCAAAATATAAAAAATTTTTATTCCCGGTGGATTGATATAATCCCATGCCAATTGCGAAAAATACTGAAAAGTGAACCAGATTATCGCAAAGAATATCCAGCTTCCCACCAATTTTTGATTCGGAAAATTTTAGTCGGGCTATTTCTCCGTCTGTGCAGTCAATCCAGGCAGATAACAAAAGGAGACAAGCGCCGATGATGTTATTTTCATAAGTACCTTTAAGAAAAAAAATTGCTGAAATTAAGCCGATAAAAAGACTCAAAATAGTGATCATGTTAGGACTGAGAGGAGTTTTTAAAAATAATCTTGTGAGTTGGCGAGAAAAAAATCGGGTGATGGTTTTATCCATAAAACTATCATTACTCAGTCCACTACCGTTTAAAAGATTTTTATGCTGAGTAAGAAAATCTTCTGGTTTATTTATACGCGAGTCATTTTTTCCTGGTAAAAAATTAATACTGAGTTCTTGATTATTGGATGGTTGAGTAAGGGAAACCTTATTACCAATGATTATTTGATCGAGGGTTTCGGCCATGTTTTTCCGAGCAATAGAGTGGACCAATTTCCCATCAGATTGATTGGTGAAGTCCATTCCAAACTCAATTTCCTGTGTTGCATGAATTGCCCCACCATTTAAAATTAAGGTGGAAAAATTTTCAGTTGCTCTGATCACTTTGTTGACATTAGTTTCAAGAGTTATCTTTGCGGTTATCTTATTTTCCTTGCAAATATTATTGTAAAGACCCACATTTTTAGTGTCGATATAAATAATAATAGATTCGACTCCGGACCGCTGGAGGTTGAAAATATTTCTCAATAAAAAAGGGATGCCACAAATTTTTCCCCAATACCAGTTAACCATCGACCAAGCCGAAGGGGGGTGGGGTAATGGTAGAACTACGCAAATATTTTGTGAGACTTTTGAAGAAGGTTTCTTGGAATTAAGTTTTTGCATTTTAGGACGAGGATTTTAGTATATTCGTAACCCTACCTTCACTGAGTGGGAATGTAAATATAGGTATAAGTTATGTTTGGTGTCTGTTGCTAAACTGCGGGCAATTATACTTTACTTAAGGGGCTTACTAATTTCATTATCGCTCGACAGTAAATAATTTTATCAATTAATAGAGGTAGAAAAAAAATATTTCAATGATTATTTAACTTCTGGACCAAGCGGTTTAAAAACTACTATCAACAAAGGTAATAAAGTTAGATTGCTTAAAAGTGCCACAGCCATGGCTATTCCAGTGAGAAAACCAAAATATATCGTGGGAATAAAATTGGATAAAGTTAGGACTGAAAATCCAACTGTTATAGTGATGGATGTGTAATAAATGGCCCGACCAATACTACCGTGACAAAGTATAATACCTTCTCTATAGTTTGATATTTTTACAAACTCCTGTTTGAACCTATGAACGTAGTGAATCGCAGCATCCACAGCAATGCCTATCGTGATTGCTGCAATAGTTATTGTCATCATATCCAATGGAATTTTCAACCAACCCATCAAGCCAAGAATCGTGCCTGCTGAAAGAATATTAGGGATAATTGCAAGCAGAGCCAAACCAATATTGCGAAATAAAATTATAAACATCAAAAGAATCGCAACAAAAACTACCCCAAGTGTCATGATTTGTGACTGGTAAAGGCTACGTAACATGTTGTTGTATAAAACTGCCATTCCCGTAAAATGAATCCTTTCTTCAGCAACGTTTAATTTGTCTACTAAATGCCGCTTGATTCTTTCCATCAACTCTCCACGATTTAAAGTAGGGTTGGTTTCCTCAATGCGCATTGTAATGCGAATCTGGTTTGCGTCAGTGGACAAATACGGGGTAAGAAAAGTTTTTTTTGCCTCTTTTGGGAAAAGCTTTCTATAAAGAGTCAAGTCATAATCATCTGGGACCAGGCCATCGTTTAGCAACCTAACTACCTTTAAAGTTGTTGCTATAGAGAGAACTTTGCCGATTTGAGGTTGAGCCTCAAGGTAGTCATGTATTTTTTCAACGGCCAACAATTTTTCGGAATTAAACCAGTAGTTTTCTTCTTCGTATTCTTCGACTTCGCTAAACGGATCATCAGATAAGTCCAGTGCCAATTGATCGTTTTTTACTTCTTCTAAATAAGTAAAAAAGCCTTTCTCTGCATCAATAATTATACTCAGGGGCGTAGTTCCCCCAAGCTGCTTATCAATGAGGCTCATCCCCTGGTAAATTTCTGTATCTTTTTTGAAATAGTCAATAAACCGGTTATCCACCTGCAATTTAAATACACCCATAACGCTTGTTAGTGCAAGGATGGCCGATACGAAAAGGATCTTATTTTTGTTGTCGAGGGCAAACAACCCAATATTGCGAGTTAAACGTTTGGTGATATCGTGGCTGGATACTGCTTCCTTAGGATTCATTAAC
Organism: Nitrospinaceae bacterium; assembly: GCA_029937635.1. GTDB lineage: Bacteria > Nitrospinota > Nitrospinia > Nitrospinales > VA-1 > Nitromaritima. The sequence goes on along the minus strand of JAPYPM010000003.1, from coordinate 7,934 downwards.
TTAAGGAACGATGGGAAAAAAATAAAAGAAATTATAAACGCACACACAATACCAATCGTCATGATCCAACCAAAATCAATCACCGGTCGTATTCCGCTTACTATAAGAGAAAGAAATGCAACAATAGTTGTGATTGCGGTATAGAAACAAGGTTTAAACATCAACCGAATGGTTGTAGATACTAGTTCCGCTTGATCCATATTAGGGTTTTCGGCATGAAGTTCTCCATATCTAACAATTAGGTGAATTGTCAGTGCAATGGTAACAATGGTTAAAATGGAAATAAAATTAGAAGATATCACCGTTACCCTCCAATCTAACCATCCTAAGAATCCCAACATAATCCAAGCTGAAAAAGCACAACAGAGTAGAGGAAGAGCAACCCATCTAACGTTTCTAAAAAAAAACCACATTGAAACGAGCATGAGACAAAATACTCCGGCACCAAAGACATAAAGATCACCCTCAATCAAGTCAACCATATCAGATGTGATCATAGGTAGACCGCCCAAAAACATCTTAGCCTTATCCCGGTATTTATCCAGAATCGAACGAACTTTTTTAATTTCTGCCCTTTGAATATCTTGTGTAAGTGCAAGATGCTTTTTAAACTCAAGGGACGTTTCGTGCAACCGTGCTTCTTCTTCTTGTGTCAAAGATCCATTGCGTTGCTTTTTTTCTCGTAGGCCATCCCTTACTTCCATGAGGGAATAATATTTTTCATCTCTCTTATAGATTGCCAATAAAGATGTGGTTTTCCCGTCGGAACTGACCAAAAATTTTTCATAAATGGGGCTACTCATAAATTCTTTTTTAGCCAGTATTTTATCCAGTCCAGGAGTACTCAGGGTTCGTTTATTGCTTTCCAATTCCGATATCTTAACCCTTGGACTATCCAATAAAGGGACATCCAAAATACTCACCACTGACTCAATTCTTTCTAGCTTAGAAAGATCTTTTTTTAACCCTCGTAAGCCATCTAATGAATCCTCTGATAAAAGTTCTCCAACTGGGGTGTAGGTGATAATCAGAAAATCGTATGTTCCGTAGGCCTCTCCAATCGTTCGGTAGTAGCGCAAGTCCTGATCATTTTCAAGAATCAACGAGTCGGCAGATGCATCTAATCTAAAATCATTTACATAAATCCCAGATATTCCTACAACCAAAGCAATAAAGGCTAGCCATATCTTGGGATATGCTAAAATAATTTGATTGTAAATGTTTGATGGTATATATTTCATAGCTGGTAAGGGTAAAGATGATATAAAGATACTTTTTAAAATTAAATCAAAGAAATAAGTCCTTTAAAAAACACCACACTGAGAAGAACCCACGCTGAAAAGACTTAGTACTTCGAAAAATTGTATTTTATCTCACTGTTTTTAATCTCTAAATACTATTGGTAGCAGATAGCGATAGGCAAGATGGTTTATACAGAATCGAAAAATATTTAAAGCTAAAAAAAACCATTAATTGCGGCGAAACTATCACGAAACCTGACACGAGTCAATACGGGTTCAGGTCAAGAAGGCTCTCTTAATGTATTGATTTTATTAAATAAATTTGTAGGGCTAAAATTTCTATTTTTTGTCTATACGGCCATACTCTATACATTTCTCTTTGAACTAATATTGGCACGAACAACCATCTGAACTTGCAAGTTATTGATTTAAAAAAAGATGCGTTGGGGAAAACGATTGATCTTTATAATTCAATGCCTTATAATAAGTCATCATTTAATAGACACTTTAAAGTACAAAAAATCAATGATTAACCCTCACCTAATCAAAAAATTAGCGTGTGTAGTCATCTTTATCCTGGCAACTTTAATTGGTGCAAGTTGCGGTAAAGCAAGGGTCGATATTTATCACGACGCTGGGGAAAACTGGGATTACCCCAAAACTGTAGCTATTCTTCCTTTTTCTTTTGGTCCTGCAACTGAAGAAAATAAAGCAACTCGTTTAATTCTACGTAAAGTATTTTTTAATTATTTTAGTTACCTCGGTTACAACGATATACCACTAAAAACGGTCGATATAAAATTAGAGCCTATAATTAAATCAGGTGTCGCCATTGAGGATATAACCACCGGCCAGTTGATGAAAGCTCTTGGGGTCGACGCGGTTATTCGAGGGCATGTTCTCAACTCTACCAACTTTGCTGCTGGAATTTATGCAGAGACCAGTATTGAAGCAACTTTAGAAATGATCGACTTACGGACAGACGCAGTGCTGTGGGACACTAAACACACTGAGCTTGATAGTTCGGGAATTGCTACGCCTTCACTGTTAGATATGATTGAAGATCAAACAGGCTTCTATAAGGTAAGGGAGGCCTATCATGAGATCGCGGAATCTTTTGCTTTAAAAATACTGGAGAAAATTCCTGACCCTGCAAGTTTACGTCATGAAGAAGTTCGCCTGCCTCGAATCTTATCTGTTGAATCGAATATCAAGGGAAATAGAAAATTATTACCTAATGACCTTATCTACGTAACTATGGAAGGAGAATCTGACTTGGTAGGTTACTTCGATATTGGAAACTTCAAAACAAGAGTACCAATGAAGGAAGTTTCACCAGGTCTTTACACTGGAAGTTACCGAGTTAAAACGACAGACCAAATTAATAACGCACTGATTGTTGCAAGCTTGTCCAATAAAAATGGTTTGACGGCAAAGAAGTTCTATAAAAAAGCATTAGCTACCCAAAAAAATCAAATGCTTCGAGAAAAAAATGAGAACTAATTTTATTCGCCTTTCTATGGATTATAGGCACGTGGTTAAAGTCGCGTATATTTTTATATTGACTTTAGCATTCACCGCTTGCACGACGAGTTTGAAGTCTAAGGTAGCAGGAAACTTAAATCATATCTCTGAGCTACAACAAACTGTGGCGATTCTTCCTGTCGAGGTAACAAAAAAGGATCAGAAAGAAACAGGGGAAATGCTCCGCCAAGGACTTTACTCTCATCTTAAGGCATCCAATTTCAACCTTCTCGAACGCTTTGTGGTGGATGGACTTCTTAAACAGAACAATCTTACCAATCCAGCAGATTTTCTCAAAATAAATCCAATGCGATTCGCTGAAATTCTCGGCGCAGACGCTGTATTGATCAGTAGAGTTAACAAAGTTGAACGCTCTTATCTTATTATACATTCTTCGATAGAAATCGGAGTTTCTGCTCAATTGGTTGATACGAGGACAGGAGAAATTTTGTGGCGTGCAGAACAAACCGAACAAGATTACCAAGGAATTGCTAAGATTCCGACCGGCATTTCATCGGCAGTTCTAGGGCCAATAAAATTCGTTACTAATAAACTTAACTTGCGCCGCTTAACTTCCAAGCTCGTGAACAAACTGACCGCGATCGTAAAAAATCCAGATGGTGCCGAGAAAAAAGATACATTTGAAGAGCCCCTAATAGCGTCAGCAACAACTCGTGATCTTGATAAAATCAAAACGGTAAATAACCTAGAAACTGAATGGGCAAAAGATTCCGACGCTTATACTAAGCTTACTCTTCCCAGTAAAACTCAAAAGAATTTTAAAAAAGGGATAAGCTCAACCCAACGTAGATTTGTGCCAGAGACCAAAACAATACTTCCTAATCGTGTCAGCTGGGTACCTAGAAAAAAGAACTTGCAAACAGTGGCCCAAGAGCCACAAACAAGAGTTCTAACTCAGCCAGACACGATCGCTCGATCTTCCAGCCTAACTTCAACTCAAAAGTCTCTTCTAAGTGAACCGAATAGATACACGGTTCAGGTGGGTGCCTACAAAACAGAAACAAACGCCAACCAAATGGTTAGCAGATTATTAGTAAAAGGATATCAAGTTCATATTAAACCTGACATAAAAGATGGTGCTCCACTGTTTAAAGTTCAGGTAGATGTATTTAACAGTAAAAAGCAAGCCCATAAACTTGCTGAAAAATTTACTACAAAAGAAAACCTTTCTAGTTTCGTTACCGCTATCAGTATTAAATAATTTTTACAACGCAATTTTTTTAAGGCGGTACCAAAGAGTTTTATCAGTGGTTGCTTCCTATATTTAAAGAAAACTATCCAGTAAGTCAAAAAAACGATCGGCTTCGTCCTGACTGTTGTAGTAGTGTGGCGAAAGACGAACTATCCCATCACGCACGGTTAAAGAAACATTATTCTCCAGCATGTATGTTGAAAATTGTTGTGGTTCAGCTTTCAGTTCATAGGATATGATCCCCGATCGTTCATTTGGTATTTTCGAATTTAATATTTTAATCCCTCGTTTTTGTAGACCTTCCATCATATAATCTCCCTGCGCCAGGACACTAGATTGAATCGAATTAATGCCAGTTTTCTGCAATAGATCAAGTGCTGCACCAAATGCGAAGATGCTCATAGTGTTAAAACTGCCCTCTTCAAAACGTTTGGCGTCCGATCGAAAAGTAAAGTCATAATTCATAAAGTCCCATGCATTTACCACGCTATCCCAACCTACAGTAACTGGATAAATTTTTTCTAAAACGTTTTTCGAGATGTAAAATCCGCCTAATCCCTCCACACTCAACATCCATTTGTGACCGTCAGCGGAGAGAAAATCAATGTTGTCGCGTTTCACATCCATTTTTAATACCCCTAAACTCTGAATAGCGTCGACACAAAATAAAATATTATTCTCTCTACAAAAAGCACCGATACGATTTAAATCATTTCTAAAACCACTATTACATTCGACTGAACTGACGGAAATAATACGTGTTCGTTTATCCGTTTGATCAATCAAATTGTCGAATATAATACGACCATCCTTCGACTTAACCATACGAGTTTCTACTCCTAAACGTTTTAGATTCCACCAAGGATAAACGTTGGAAGGAAACTCAATGTCAGGAATCACAACATTGTCTCCTGGCTTCCAATCTAAACCATTCGCGACAATGGAAATACCTTCAGAGGTATTTTTAACAAATGCAATTTCATCAACTTCTCCATTTATTAAACGGGCAAATTCTCCGCGAACTCGTTTCACTTCCTCCATCCAGAGTTTATAATTTTTTGTGCCATTCTCACATGCATCCTGAGTAAATGCATTTACGGCATCGCAAACACTTCGGGGCAATGGCGAAACCTTTGCATGATCAAAAAATATTCGAGTGGTCTTGACCGGAAATTCCTGTAGCAATTGTTTTTCGTGGGGAGTCATATACGTGTCTAACCTACTTTTAAAAATGGCATAGATTTTATAATTATCAGGTATATATTCAATTATTTAAAGAAAACAATAACTAGATAGATATTTTTTTTGGGAGCTTTTGTTGACGCAAAGTATTTATTATTTACAGTATGGATTATAAATCAAAAATTCTTTTCGTAGCAAAATAAATGAAAGAGGGGCGCAACATCTTAAAGATAATATTCTATTCTGCTGGAGTCATTGCACAGGGATCTAATACCCGTGCAGTTAGAGTAATGAAAGAGACAGGGGTAGATATATCCCACCACTTTTATAAAGATATTAAGTCTTTGATAGATATATCTTTTGATCATGTGATCACCGTGTGTAGTCATGCTAAGCAATTATGCCTAAAATTTCCCGGGAAAACTCATGTGACTCACGTTAGTTTATGACCCACCCAGTCTTCCCGAATTTGAAAAAAGTAAAGAGGAGCCTTTATCGCACTTTCGGCACGTGAGAGACGAATAAAATTTTTTTTAAAACCCCTCTTATCTGCAACCCTATCTGGCGGATAGAGTATTTGCAAAAGACTTTATCCTACGTTAATCTTTGAGAGAAAATATTTTTTAAACTTGTGTCTATGTGTATAGGTTTAAAAAAATACAGTCTAATCAAGATATTTTTTGGTAATAATTTATGAGAGAATTTCTAATAAAAAATTTTTCTTTCCCGACATTAATTCTATTTACATGCGTGACTTTAGTTTCTTTAGTAGTGGACGCCATAGCGGAACCTTTATCGAAGAGTCATAGTGATACCTTGACTATTGGAGTGGTCGGTGACACCGGAATAGGTGAACGAGCTTATCACTCAGGGTTCATTGCAGTAGCGAAAGCTCTAAGAAAACATCACCCTGATTTGCTACTGCATCTTGGAGACTTTGTATATCAACCAAAAATGTTTCCACAAACCTGCCCAGAACGATACCTTAGCGAAATAAGAAAAACTCTTGTTGACCCTTTTAAGTATAGATTGTTTGTTCCTGGTGATAATGACTTGCCTCCGAAAATAGAAGAACCAAAAGGTTCAGGGTGTTGGGAAAAACTTGATGAGATGGATAGTAATTTTGATTCTTATCCAACATCCATCCATGAACCAAGGACCTACGAAGGAACGATGATTATTGGTAACACTTTGGTTGCGATTCTCAATACTCAACCATGGCAAGATCCAACAGTTTGGCTTAGTCCCAGAATTAAAAAAGCAAAAAACAAAGGGTTGTGGACCATTATTGCCTTGCACGAGCCTGCTATGACTACCGCATGGTATCTAGAAAAACGAGATACTGTATTAAAACAGCTAACCGCACTTAAGCCAGACCTTGTGTTTTCAGGCAATCAACACTCTTATGAGCGGTTTCACCAAATTAAGGAACCCAAGCAAGACAGGTCAATTCCTTTTGTGCTATCTAAATCAGGGGATTACTTAAAAGGAGACGGAACTATTTTTGTAGTTTCAGGGGGAGGTGGCGCTTATTTCAGGCCATTTGCTGATCAACAAGGGTTTAAACAACGAATGGCACCCAAGGCTGTGTTTGGCGCGCTCGCTAAGCGCGCACTTATGAACCATTTCTTAATTCTGAAAATTGGAAGAGAAAAATTACAAGCAACAACCTATCGGGTCTGTCTGGAACAAAATACAAAAGATAAGAAAAACCCAAGATGGAAGCCAAATAAACCTATGTGGAATTCTATTACACTAGAATGCGAAGGGCAAAAAAAAGGTATGACCGCCTTCGACACATTCCAAATTAAACTCAAAAATAGAGCATATGAAAATAACTAACGACTTAACTTTCTTTGAGAAAAAGGTCAACTTCATCGATCATTTTTTTTACATCTTGCGCTGAAGTATTGATCGCTTTTTTCTCTTCATCAGTTAGTTTAAGTTCTATTATATTTTCAATTCCAGACATTCCAAGGGTTACGGGAACACCAAAAAAAATCCCATCCCATCCATATTCACCTTCAAGAAATGCAGTACATGGGAGCATTCTTTTCTTATCAAGGAGAACTGCTTCAATCATCTTAACTACAGAGGCCCCTGGAGAAAGAAACGCACTTCCTTTTTTAAGTAGACCGACAATCTCAGCACCGCCAGAGCGAGTACGATCCACGAGGCGATCTATTTGTTCTGAATTCATCAAGTCGGTAATGGAGATACCTGAGACGGTCGTATACCTAGGCATAGGGACCATTGAATCTCCATGTCCTCCAAGAACCATCGCATCGACATCAACCAGAGAACAGTTAAGTTCAAGAGAAACAAAGGTTCTAAATCTAGCAGAGTCAAGAACCCCTGCCATCCCTATGATACGATTCTTTGGTAGGCCTGAAACCTTTTTTGCCACATAAACCATTGCATCCAAAGGGTTAGAGACAACGATTATAAATGGGTTGGATGAGTACTTCATGATCTGTTCTGTGACATCTCGGACGATCTTGGCGTTAATTTTTAAAAGATCGATTCTATCCTGCCCCGGTTTACGGGGCAGACCGGCTGTAATGACAACGATATCTGAGTTTGCCGTATCCTTATAATCGTTAGTGCCAGTCACGATACTGTCAAATACCTGTAAGCATCCTGATTGTTGAAGATCAAGCGCCTTACCTTGAGGTAACCCTTCAACGATATCGGCAATAACTACATTACCCAAGTTTTGGTAGGCTGTCAGTTGCGCAACCGTTGTTCCTACCTGACCAGCACCCACAACCGTT
>JAPYPM010000208.1 GCA_029937635.1 Nitrospinaceae bacterium | reverse complement strand
TTCTTGGATTTCCTTATGAAACAAAAGAACAAATGAGGGACTCGATTCGTTATGCAGTTGACTGCGGAACTGATATGGCTGTGTTTTACCTACTGCTACCTCACCCGACTTCCGATGTGTATTCAGTTTTTAAAAAAGAAGGGCTTCTAGACTTGGATCCAATCATGGATCCTACCTCATACAAACAAGCAGAGGATTTTGCAGAAATTGGTGAGGTACTCTCACAAAGGGGTGCTCAAACAAAATACTGTTCGCCTGAAGAACTACAAGAAATGTTAACTGAAGCATACAAAACTTTTTTTAAAGCTCGACTAAAAAAATGGGCCATGAATCCTCTCCACTTTATAAAAAAAATTAACTCTTACGAGGATCTAAAGTATACGCTACAAGTTGGTGGTGCATTCGCGGATCCAATTAGAAAGTTTTTAACGGTCAAACGAGCTCACATAAATATGTTATGGGATAAATATAATGAAAAAGATGCCTTCTCTAAGGCTAGGCTTTACAAATCACCTGAAGAAATAGCGGAAAATAAATCTACAGCTCCTCTGATATGAAGCAAAGCTCACCTTATAGATGATGAAGAATAGACCTTTGTAAAAATTACGACTCTCGACCGAGCTTTATAATTTGGTAGAGAACCATTAAGATTCGAGATTAATAAAAAAACATACAAACATTTCAAATCAAGATTTCATAAGGAAAGATAATGACTGGCAATTCCGGATTTATCAGTTCTAGAAATTCTAAGTTTGAACGGAACCCAAAAAAAACAATTTTCTTTGTAATAGTTATTTCAGTATTAATTTTGGATGTTGTTCTAACCAATATCTTATTATTGTATACATCAATAATGCAGAGTGAACCTAATCCAACATTAGGAGTTAAGAATGAAATATACCATCATGATTTTATTAAAAATGGTTCAGTTGAAAACGAATACCCAATATTAGATAATAGAAGAATTAAACTCCACACTAACTCTTTGGGATTTAAAGATAAATCCTCAAGAAGAATCTCTCTTTTACCCTCAAAAAACTATACAAAGAGAATAGTATTCATAGGAGATTCGTTTACCGAAGGTCTGATGCTCGAATATAAAAACACCTTTGTCGGGATAATCGACAAAGAGCTTAATAAAAAATCAATCCAAGTTTTAAATGCAGGTGTTAGTTCATATTAGCCTATTATATACTGGAGAAAAATAAAATACCTTATTGAAGACGTTAGGCTGAAATTTGATGAGCTTTCTGATTTTATTGATATCTCTGATTTTTGTGACGAGAAGTATCGATATCGCTTATCTAAAAAAGGTCATGTTATTGATCAGACTCGCTATTCTATAGATGCCCATTGGCCTTCGCAAAAAAAGTCGCCTATTAGACTAACGGATCAAATAAAAAAAATTGTCTACTCCCAAACCACTCTTTTATATCATGCTACAAACACAGTATATGATTTAATTAAAAGTGACTCGGCCAATTTTTCCTTATATCAACAAAAGCGACTAAGGACCCTTTCCAAATTAGAAAATTGTAATGCCAATTGGGTTTTTAAAAAAATTGATCCGGACATGGAATATTCTATTCAGAAAATTATAAAATATATGGATAAATTACTCCAACTAACTAGAACCAATAATATTAAATTAACAATTGCAGTTTATCCGTGGCCATATCAAGTATTTGATGAAGATCTAAACTCTTTACATGTTAAAATTTGGAAAGAATGGTGTAGAAAAAATAATGTAAATTTCATAAATTATTTTCCAGACTTCATAACTAAAGGATTAGCTAATAAGGAAAAAATAAAGATAGTGAAAAAATACTACATTCCTTACGATGTACATTTTAATAAGCAGGGCAACAAGCTATTAGCTAAAAAGTTTTTAGACAAATACTTATCCAGATAAATATTTCTAAAAAAATTAGAAAGAAATAGTCGGTTATTTTTATTTGTGATTGAAGAGATGGTTTAGTCTAAGGCAACTGTTTTTTGCGATTATTTTTGGGGTAGTTAGTAGATAATCTCAGTTGGTGGGCCAGTTGATTTCTATATTTTGCTTTCACATCAACACGAATGACCAATAAAATCGATCCCATTATAACGCAAATGAAAGATAATCGTTTTATATACCCACTGGGAATGATTCCAGTCCTCGCTTTAGCTCTTTCCAAATACTATCTTGATGGTTCTTTAATTCTTGGTGGTGAAGGAAATATTTTTCTAAACTTCACAGAGCAGCTGAAAGGATCTTCATATCAATGGTTTTCCGTTTATGGTCAAGGAATGATTAACCTTGCACCATCAGGAACTGGTGTCAACAAACTACTACTCGCGTTACTGGAAAATCTTTCAAAAAACCCATTTCTAACCAACTTTATTCTCGTATTTTCTTTGTATTACTTTCCTTTTCTCGGAATGTATCTGGCAGCTAGTGAAATCAAACTTAGACCCTTATCCGCTTTTATGGTCGCATTATTTTATCTGATCAATCCATCAATCTCACAATACCTCAATAATCTCAATCAATGGAATGCATCGGTAGTTGCGTTGATGCCCTTTCTTTTCTGGATTACTCTACGGTTTTATAATGACAACCTTAAACTTTTTTTCTTTTCTGGCGCCATAACAGCAATATTCTCTTTTGCCTATACAAACCAACCTCTCGGTGTTATTGCCAACCTATCCTCCTTGATCTCACTTTATATTATCTCGTTTCACTTTAACAAAAAAATGGTTTACTCAGAATTCCTAAAAAAATACGTGATTATTTTGTCGGCATTTATTCTTTTTAATTTTTGGTGGCTGCTGAACCTTTTTTACGGAGCTATCGACGCTTTAAGCTATTACTCTAGAGATTTTGCTCAAGTTTGGCTAACTCAAACGGCAGACTCTGTTGCCGCTCCTTTACTCAAATGCCTAACTCTGACAATTTTAACCTATGATTATGGATTAGATTTTATTGGGAATCTATACAATTCATTTCCCGGCTATTTCGTTACATTAATCCCGATAACTCTAATTGTTTGGGTTTATTTATTTTCTAAAACAATTCAGCACACAAAAATCATTACTCGTATATTCCTTCTAGTGCTTTTGGCAATGTTTTTAACAAAAGGACCCAATCCCCCATTTGGAGAATTTTATTTATTTTTATTTAAATATTTTCCTCTTTTTCACATGTTCAAAAGTCCAACAGAAAAATTTGGTCTACTGTATATTTTTTTATTTACCCTGTTAATCCTTTTTATTTTATTAAGCATAAAAAGCTCAAAAGAATACCGAATTTTTCATTTTTTTTTGGGCGGCTATTTAATGTATTGCTTTATTCCAATGGCAACAGGAAATATTATTCCCGGCCACAACATTGCCCACTATGGACAGTCTGACAGAAAATACATTGACAAACCTGAGTACATAGACTTTAAAAGTGATGTCATTCAAGATAAATTAAACTACAAAATAATGATTTTCCCTGGAATGAATAATTACCAAATTCTCATAAAAACTGGCAAAAAAAGTTATTATACTGGTTGGAGTCCATTGCAGATGAACATCAATAAAGGTTTTTTACAACCCGTTTTCGGTTCTAACATTGCAGAATTTTACAACCTTTTAGATCAAAATTCCGCTCAAAAAATGTTTGGTATGCTTAATATTGGAAAACTGTTAGTCAACCCTGATTCGATCCCATGGTTTGGAAATGTAGGGTCAGGCGATCCGGACATAATTCGAGAACGCTTCGAACTTTTACCGGAGGAAAGGTTTGGTAATATGTCCGTTTTTAATAATTATAAAAATTTTCTACCTGTAGTGTATTCTCCTAGAAACATTTTTATTGTTCAAAATTAGAAGTATTAAAACTGCGTTTCGAAACAAAATTTAATTAGTAGACCTGGTATTAGCTAACACAATATTTAGTATGTGATATTTAGGAGGTTTGGATTGCAATTTAAAAGATTAGACTTTGTATCTCTAAAAATGGATTCCTATGACAAGAAATCATTCACACACGATATTCTTTCCTATAGCGAAAACTCTATGTTGTTTTTTTATGACTTTCAAGAGATCCGTCTGGAATACAAACCGGATCATGTCAAATGGTTCCCAAAAACTATCAAGTTCCCTTGGTTAAAAAACCAAACCATACTCAATTTACTTTTACCTTTTTTGTGGATTATTTTCTTTGGAACATTTTTAATGCTATCAGCAATTATTTGCGTCTTATATCGCCCAAAAGTTTGTTTAACCGAAAATATATGGGCAGGAGCGGTTTTTGGAATAGCTCGAAAAATTGGCCTCTGCAAAACATTTATATGTAAGGTTGGTGACTGGCTAGCCAATCAAGGCCGCAAAGGATTTTTAAGCCGGTTAGCCAACAACTATGTATTTGTGTATATGGATTACATTGCACTCACTACCTGCGATCTCGTAGTCAGCGACTCAATACTTGCCAATGAAGCTAGAGAACGCTATTGGGGCAGACAATTATCTAGAACTATA
>JAPYPM010000207.1 GCA_029937635.1 Nitrospinaceae bacterium | reverse complement strand
AGGTTCAAATGGTAGTTACTGGAGATTGCAGACTCCTTCACACGTGCGAAATGTGTGAGTACAACAACGAAACAGATTGCAAGGCAGATAAAAACGAGCATAACCGTTGGTTGGTCAATAAACGAATGGGTGATATTAAATATAAGCTTATTGTCGGGAGTAATAAGGGTGGTGTAGGCAAAAGTACAGTGACCACTAACCTTGCAGTAGCTTTAGCTGAAAAAGGTTATAAAGTTGGGTTAGCCGATGCCGACCTTCATGGGCCTAATATTCCAAAGCTTTTGAAAGCAGAAGATGTACGCTTAAAGTCTACAGATGAAGGAATTGACCCTTATGAAACGAGCAATGGACTTAAAGTTGCCTCTTTGGGGTTCTTAATTGAAGACCCTAATATGCATATCGCTTGGCGTGATGCGGTAAAATATGATTTTATAATTGAACTTCTGGGCAATATCCAATGGGGTGAATTAGATTACCTTCTTATCGATCTTCCTCCAGGAACGGGTAACGAACAAATCACCATTATTGACTTTATAGGTGATGTTGACGGTGCGGTTATAGTTACTACCCCGCAGGAACTCGCTTTATTAGATGCTAGAAAGATGATTTCATTTGCTCGCGACAGTAATGTTCCTATTGTGGGGGTAATAGAAAACATGAGTCACTTTGTTTGTGACGCAGGCAAAAAATATTATATTTTTGGTGAAGGTGGCGGCAAAAAACTAGCAGATGAACTTGTATTGCCTTATTTGGGTGAGATTCCTCTTGATAGTGATATTGTTGCTAAATCTGATCAAGGGGAACCGGTGGTTATATCTCTGCCAGACTCTCCAGCCGCTAAGGCATTTTTACAATTAGCTGAAAACTGCCAAAAATTTCTAAATCCAGAAGAAGTGAAGGCTGGCTGAAAATTGATTAATTCCTTATGAAAATTTAATTGCAAAAAAATATCCTAACAACGTAGGGTGTGTTTCCCCAAAGGCATATTTATGTAGGTCAGTTATTTAAGAATAAATCTTGGTAAAATTAGGAATTGTTATTAAGTAGGTTTTTATATGTATTTTTTTCCACTTCATTTATTGAAAACTATAGCAGCTTCAGTCGCTATTTTCTTTTTTGGGTTGTTCCTTCCCAATATCTATGCAGATTCAAAAGAATTACACCTTTATACTAATAACCCTGTTTTGGCTTCAGTTGACGGAGAGTTTCTGACCTCAGAGGATTTAAAAAATTCTCAAATTCACGATGTTATGGTTCAGTTACATCAAATTCAATCACAAGCATTAAAAGTAGCGATTCTTGCTAAACTTAAGAAAAACCACCCGGAATTAACATTGGAGAGCGATATGCCTCTGCCAAGCGAGAAAGATGTTGTCCGTTTTTACGATAGCACGCCAGGGATTAAAGAGATGGGTACGTTAGCAAAAATGCGAAATGAGATTACAGAGTATCTTGAAAAAGTTTTTCGCAACAATTACATTAATGATCGATACGAATTTGCAATAAAAAAAGGCTGGGCCAAAGTTTACCTTCAACCTCCGTCTGAATTTAAATTGAAAGCTCGAGTTGGTACGGCGAAACTCTGGTTTGATGAGGATGAAGGATTAACTAGAAGAGTTTTTCTTCTAGAGTATTCGGACTTTCAATGTCCTTTTTGTAAACGAGTTCAGCCTACCTTAGACAAGTTGCGTGAACACTATCCAAAGGAAGTTCAATTTGGTTATCGGCATTTTCCTTTGGATTTTCATAAAGAAGCAAAATATATGGCAGAATCAGTTGAATGTGCCCGAGATCAAGGAAAGTTTTGGGAGTTGCAAAAACTTTTATATGCTGAGAAGGACACAGTTTCAAGGGCAAGACTTCATCAATATGCAAAGAAAGCAGGGGTTAAGAATACACATCGGTTTCAGGTTTGCCTTAAAGAAAGAAAATATAAAGAAAGAGTGCTCAATGATTTGAAGGAAGGAACGGAAATAGGTATTCGAGGAACCCCAGCTTTTATTCTGGGTATTTATGATGCTGAAACGAGTGTGGTGCATGGGGAGCTGTTATCCGGTGCAGTGTCAGAAGAGAAATTTAAAAAGGCCATTGAAAAATATCTTTCCACATCTCGTGCTGAGGCCAGTTTGGCTCAATAAGCCCTCATAATTTTTATGAAGGGACTTCCCTCAAAATATTTTATTGTTATTTCTACCCTGAGTAAATGGATAAGCTCTTTTTTATATATTATCCTATTTACTGTGCCCACAGCAGAAGCGACCGACCCCTTTCAAAAACTGAAAAAAGATTCTGCCCCGACGCATTTTAAATTAACGGCTATTGTTGACCCTCAAAGTGTTAAACCGGGGAGTCGACTTGCTCTGTATATTAAGTTTGAGTTAAGTGCGGGTTGGCATATTTACTCACTTTATTCAAAAGGAGTAGAAAAACAGCCACTGGCAACCAAAATTTTTCTTAATACAGCTATTCTCATCCCACATGGTCAGTGGGAAGAGCCTGCTCCTGTGATAGCCTGGGATGGCGCTTTAGAGAAAGTTGTGCAGACGCATCAGCAATTGGTAGAATTTCGTCGTTGGTATAGTGTTATTAAGCCTCTCGATTCGGGTTTATATCAAATTAGTGGGAGTGTTGTATTTCGGGCTTGTAATAATAAGTTATGTAATCTTCCCAAGATAATTAAATATGAGACAAAAATTAATGTTTTGAGTGATGAAAATTGATGCGTTAATTAGAAAACCACTTTATTAGATGGAGAAAGTGATTTTGTGAAAGATGTAAGTAGTCTTATGCAGACGCGATTAAAAGCAGATTGTCTAGACTTTTTGAATACAGTGGCTGAAGTTGCTGAATTTAATCAGGTAAGCGTTTATGTTGTGGGTGGTTTTGTGAGAAACCTATTGCTCAATATTCAAAACTTAGATATTGACCTTGTTGTAGAGGGCGATGGCATTAGCTTTGCTAAGAAGTTAGCAGAGACAATTGATGCGCGAATTAAGAGTCATAAGAAATTTCGTACTGCTACATTGATGCTGCAAGACCGGACTAAAGTTGATGTGGCAACGGCAAGAACCGAATCTTATTCGCGCCCTGCTATCTTGCCAGATATTGAACCCAGTAACATAAAACAGGATCTCGCCCGCCGTGATTTCACTATAAATAGTATGGCTATCAAATTGAGCGGAAAAGGGATTTTTTTTCTAATTGACTTGTTTGAGGGTGAAATCGATTTAAAAAATGGCTTGGTCAGGGTTCTTCATAACCAAAGTTTTGTAGATGATCCGTGTCGGATTTTTCGTGCGGTTCGTTTTGAACAGAGATTCGACTTCATTATTGAAGATCAAACACAACAATTTATAAGAAGTGCGGTTAAGATTAATTTAATAGATCAATTGAGTAGAGATCGCTTTATTAAAGAAATTAAAATTCTTTTGAATGAAGTAGACCCCATAAAATGCATTGATCGAATGCGTGAACTTTCTTTGTTCGAAACAATTGTCCCAGAAATTCTCAATGATGACTTTCATTGGGCTATTATGAAAAATATCGAAGGTGCTTTGGCTTTGGTAGATAAGGTTCCTATGCCAAAAAAGCCTGAAGTCTGGTTTGTGTATTTCCATGCAATGTTGATGGTTAAGAATGGTGAGGTTTTTGAGGGTATGATGAAGCGTCTTAACCTTGCTAATAATATTGATAGTCGACTACATTCAGATCAGAAATGTTTTATTGAAGCAATGAGCGACTTAAGAGAAGAAAAAGAACTTAAGCCTAGCGAGGTTTATGATATTTTTTCGAAACAGTCGCCCGAGGTAGTGATTCTTATACTTGCGGCTTGCCCAAATAACCGAGTGAAAAAATATGTGGAACTTTATTTTACGAAGTATTTTGCTTCCGCAAAAATTAATCTCAATGGTGACGATCTGATAGAAATGGGAATGGTGCCTGATTCAAGTTTTAATGATATTTTTAAAGCCTTACGTGATGCAAGAATCAATGGACAAGTAACATCAAGAGATGAAGAAGTTTCTTTAGTCGAGTCACAGTTTCTTAAATAGGAAGACTTATCAGCTAACTATCCTACTTTAGGGGAGCTTATGTTTTTTTAAAATGTGATATAGTAATCACTTTATTGTGAGAATATATTATTCCATTAATGCAGAAATACTGAGGTAAAAGAATTTTGTGGCTAGCGTAGAATATTTAATTAAACAATTTTTATCCGAAGATAAAAAAATTTTAGATCTCAGTAATCAGGTCTTAGGTGATAAAGGAGCTGTGACACTGGCAAAATCTAAACACTTAAAACGAGTTAAAAGGTTGACCTTGGCAAATAATAATATAAGTGATGAGGGTGCAATTGCTATTGCTAAT
The DNA here is from genome assembly GCA_029937635.1 of Nitrospinaceae bacterium. Lineage (GTDB taxonomy): Bacteria > Nitrospinota > Nitrospinia > Nitrospinales > VA-1 > Nitromaritima. The sequence goes on along the minus strand of JAPYPM010000207.1, from coordinate 142 downwards.
TCAGAGAAATTTAAGAAACTAATAGAACTCGATTTCTATGGAAATGTTATTAGCGACGTCGGGGTAAAAGCCATTGCAGAGTCTCCTAGTATGTCTAATTTAAAAAAACTTAATCTTTATGGAAATCTTGTGGAAGATGAGG
>JAPYPM010000206.1 GCA_029937635.1 Nitrospinaceae bacterium | reverse complement strand
CACGTAGCTTCCGCCCATGCCGCTCGAATGGCAGGATTGGAAGTGGAATTAGTAGACGTCGATCCACAGGACGGAATAATGTTACCTGAGCATTTAACTGGAGAGGAAGTTATTGTCCATCTTGCCGGTCAACCAGCAGCAGAAACCACACCAAATACCATTGAAGACTGTGCACACGCATTAGGATCTAAGTATTCTAATGGCGGGCACGTAGGTACCCAAGGTCTGTGTGGCTGCTTCTCATTCTATCCAACTAAGCATATTACCTGTGCAGAAGGTGGTATGTTAATCACAAATAACCGAGAACTTATGGAGTTTGCTAGATTATTTCGTGGTTTTGGAATAGATCGCCCTCCCCAGTTTCGATCTAAACCAGGAGAATACGATTCTTTATTTGTATCCCCAAATTATCGCATGTCCGATGCCTCGGCAGCCCTTCTTATTGGCCAGTTGAAACGTTTTGAAGATAACAGACAACATCGAATAAAAATCGCTAGAATATATGAAGAAGAATTAAAAGGTGTTGTTGAACTACCCTCTTGGCGCAATGGAACAAGTTGGTTTATTTACCAAATTCAAACAGAAAACCGGGATGGTCTGGTAGAGTTTCTCAAAAAAAAAGAGATCCAGACCAGCGTACATTACCGTCGCCCTTTGTCACAAATGAGTGCTTACAATGATAAATTCACTGGAGCTAATTCACAGCGCTTCGCAGACACAGTTCTTTCTCTACCAATTCACCAAGGTATCATGGAAAGTGATGCTAGAGAAATTATCCAAGCTATTTGCCTATTTAAAAACTCCTAAAAAATAAAATGAAAAAGAAAAAAATTCTTATTACTGGGGGTTTAGGTTTTATAGGGCATCACCTTTCTTTATACCTAGCGGAAAGAGGACATCAAATTAAGGTCGCTGATTGTTTTTATCACCATATTACAAACCAACAATATAATGATTTTATTATAGAAAGAATTACACTTCTTAAAAAAAAAACAATCCCACTAGAAATTGTCGATGTCCGAAACTCAGACCGCATATTAAAACTTATCAAAGACTTTGAGCCTGACACGCTGATCCACTTAGCTGCAACTGCAAACGCATCATTGTGTCATATTGACCCCAACGAAGGTATTAATATGGGTTTGATGTCTTTTTGCGGAGTCCTAGATGCCTTAAAAAAACTAGGGGCTAATGTGCACACTATCTATTTTAGCTCTAGTATGGTGTATGGAAATTTCCAGAAAACAGAAATGAGAGAAAATGACTCTGTCGACCCAATAAATGTTTATGGAGCTTCTAAACTTTCTTGTGAAATCTTATTAAAAAGCTATAGCCGCTCATATGGAATCCCATTTTCCATCATTCGCCCATCCGCCCTTTATGGAGAACGCTGCATCAATCGACGAATTACCCAAATATTCATAGAAAATATTATGCAGGGAAAGGGCATTAAAGTGGTGGGTTCCGGACAAACTTTACTCGACTTTACTGATATTAGAGACCTCTGTCAGGGTACTTCTTTGGTAATTGAAAATCCCACAAAATCTACTAATCAAACTTTTAACATAACCTTTGGAAATGCACGTTGCATAAGCGACCTCTTGGATATTTTACAAAAAGAGTTTGGAAAATTCTCCATTGAACACATCCCAGAAAATCCAACTACCCCTCGACGAGGGACCTTGGTTATTGATAAGGTTGTTGAGCTATTGGGCTACGCTCCCTGTCATCCTTTAGAAAGTGGTTATCGAGATCTTATCAGGTGGTACAAGAATCAATCGTTGTAAGATTAATTCTTTTTCTAAATAAATTTATACTTAATAGATGTTCTTAAGTTAGTCTTTTTTTAACAATCAATATTAAATAAATAGCAATTGTAATTAAGTCCGATTATTTCTGGAGGCTGATAAACAGAAATTTCATGTATCATAAAGACTACCAGCAAGAATATACCGTTAACAAAGATTACCACCATCATCTAACTGGTTTCCGCAAGCTTTGGTTTGAGCGCAACTATATTTTACTTACGGAGAGAGTTCAAGGAAAGGTACTAGACGCAGCTTGTGGCGATGGAAGAGTTCTAGACTTTCTTCAGAAAGAAGAAGTTGAGATCCACGGATTTGACAAATCTTCAAAAGGGTTATCACTTGCAGAGCAAAAAGGAGGGTATAAAAAACTTTGGCTGGGAGAAATTAGTGCTGAAGAAAATTTTCTTAAAGATCACTATGATTTCGTTATTTGCTCACTAACACTGCAGCATTTAAGTACCGCATCGCAACTCGCCCATTTTGATTTCATGAGCAAAATATGTAAGGATAAAACTGAGTATCGATTTTCTGTCCCCAACAACTCACACTTCTTGAAACCAAAAATAATTAAGAAAATATTAGAAAAACTATTTACGCGGGTCTCGATGAAAACTATAGTTGGCTTCATTAAAAACGCAGATCATCTCAAAAAAGATGAACTTCAGTTTCAATTTTCTAAAGCCAAACTGACCTCAGTTGAAAATAGTTACCACTATATGATTCAAGTAAGTAACAAAATTTGATCATTGCTTAACGAAGATTAGTCAAACTCATAAAATGATTAAAGCTCCCTGACCTTTTTAGCTCTAAATAGTGTTCTTAGGAATTCAAAAAACCTTTAGCAGTCAAGTCATTAAAAGTTTATTTTGCAAGCAAACCAACCAAAAACTCTCTTGACACTAATGCCATCACAAACAAAAAGTCTTTATATTGTCTTAGCTATATCTATCCTTGTTACATTTTCTTTTTACAAAAAAATAACTCTCTCCAGTGTTCCACCCGGAAATTTATGGTTTAATAAATATGTAGAAGCTTCCCGGTACAAACCCCATCAAACCGTCCTCACGGAACAAGCAGACTCATTCATGGCCAAGCAATTTAGCCAAAATCTTCTAACAGCTTTTACACCATATTCGTACGAGAACCTTCCAGGATATATCTTGTATAAAGCTTTCAAACTAAAAGGGGAAAACCTTTGGTTAGCACAAAAGCTATTTATGAGCTTACTTAATATTGGGAGTATTTTACTTTTTTTTGGGATAGCCTACTGTCTTTTGGGAGAAAAAGCAGCCCTAGTGGCCACTATTCTTTACGCATTCTCTCCGCACATTTGGATTACATTTAATTTTTCTTCAGCCGGCACAAGGTCATATAACTATTTCTTAAGCCTCCTGACCATTTTTTTATTCTTACATTACAAGCAAAAAAAAATACTGTTATATTTAGTGGCTTCAGGAATTGCTATGGGGATAAATTTTCTTTTTTTCCATACAGGGTCTTTCATAATTCCAATTATTATAGCTGTTGACTGTTTCTTCCTGTCGTTAAGAGAAAAACGAATCCAACCTAGTCTTCATTTTTTTTATATCTTTATTATTGCATCGATTGTAGCGTTAACCCTAGACCGAACTCATTCAGCATATTTTAAAATTGACCAAAGCCCAGTTCTCACTTGGTTTTTTTGGTACAAGCAACGAGGACCAATAGCCTCACACAGTCTTGAAGGGTTAGTTTTTTTTGATATTAATCGTCTTTCAGACAATATAGCCTTTTTTTTTAACTCAGTATTCATTAATGGGCTTGACGAAGACTGGCATTACATTATTGCACCTCCAGGCATTCCCCTCATCTATAGCTATTTTATTTTTGTTTTCAGTATTGCAGGGATGTGTTTTCTCTTCAAAAAAAAACGCAAAGAAAACCTTTTCTTAACATGCTGGCTGCTTTTTTTTATTCTGGTTTACTCGTTAGTTATTATCGTTAGAATTAAAAACATGCTCTTGCTTATCCCGCCTTTCATGATTTTATCCGTTCTTGGAGCAAGATTCTTCTCCACCTATCTTTATCGCACATCGCATAAGTGGCTACCTTTAAATCTTTATTTCAAATTAATATTAAATCATAAACATGCAAGAAAAAGAATCTACACAATTCTCACAGGAATTCTTCTAGGTGGTTCAGTACTGATCGGAACTTATTTTATTTTCATCGAACTTCCTTCGAAAAACTTTTATGATGGTGCGTTCTACATAAAACACCGTGAAATATACAAACATATAACTAACGAAGGGTATTCAAAAAATTCTTCTATTGTTTTCACAAGCTCCCAATCATTGAGACATGCAAACTTAGCTCTTCGCTTACTCACCAATAATGCACCCAGAGTCGTTAATTTAAATTTACAAGGCCTTCCTTCACCATATGAAGTTGATGCTAATTTAAAATTTGTCAAAATTAACTCCAACCTTAAATTAACTAGTGACAAAATTTATTATTGCTTTATTTCCCATCACAATTACCTAGGGGATTTGTATGTTACAGATAATGTGTATGAACAATTATTTCTTAATCTTTACCCGGATGTCACCCCTTTCGTTATTAAGGGATTAGATGGAATATCTCTCTGGAAAATCTATCGCGTTGCTGGCAATCACAAAAAGAGTTAAAAATCTAAATATACCCAAATGTTGAGAGGAACTCTAACCTCGAATAAAGGTTTTATCTTTTGATATCAATC
>JAPYPM010000205.1 GCA_029937635.1 Nitrospinaceae bacterium | reverse complement strand
ATACGGGGATAATAGACGGATTTTCTCGTAAAGGGGGAACGTTAATAGTTGTATTTCTAAATATTTTTAGGAGATCTCGGCTGAACTGGTTTTTTTTGGAAAGTTCATCTAGGTTTTTAGAGGAAGAAATATATAGGCGAGAAGGTAAAAAACTTTGTTCTTCACTATCATTAGAAAGTAATGATTTGAAGAGCCTTTGTTGGACAGTTGTATTCAAAGCATCCACGTTATCCAAATATACAGCTTGCGATGTGTTCACGTGAATACTTTTGGGTCTGAGAGATTCTTTTTTTGATAGGAATAAAAAAGAATTAATCTCGTGAGGAGGCCTTGAAGAGCAATTGAGCTTAATAAAAGGAAGGTTGTTTTTTAAGCTTCTTCGGTGGATTTCTTGCGCGATATGTTCCTTGCCTGTCCCTGCTTCACCTAAAAAGAGCAAGGCGCAGTCTGATTGTGAGTGGGTTTTAATGGCCTTTTGTGTTTCAATTAACGATGCAAATCCTAACAATGCATCGTTGTTTTTTTTTTTTGGCCGTTTTTTTTTGAGTGCTAGAGCATTTTTTACTGATTGAATCAAACTGTCCATTGAGAAGGGCTTCTCAATAAAGTCAAAAGCCCCAAGCTTTGTCGCTTTTACTGCTGTGTCGATGGTCCCGTGTCCAGACATGACGAGGACCTCTATTTCCGGATGATAAGTTTTGACTGTTTTTAAAACCTCTATTCCATCCATTCCAGGAACCCAGACATCAAGTAATAATAGATCTGGTGGATCTGAATGAATCATATCCAATGCATTCAGTCCATCTTGAGCTCCAGAAACATTATAACCCTCATCCGATAAAATTTCTTTGAGGGAACTTACAATGTTTGCTTCATCATCAACTACTAAAATTCGTTCTTGAGGCAAGCTTATCTCCAAATTCAAAGATTAAATTAGTTTTGTGCTATTTTTCAAACTCTAAATAAAAAATACGTTCTCCCGCCTGGATAAACTTTTTTTCGTACTTACTTTTAGGGATTCCCTGTTTTTGAGATAGAAATACACCTATTCCATTTTTATTTTTCAACAACAATTCATTTTTAAAAAAGTCAAGAATTTCCATTGCGTAGGCTTCATGATCTGTTGCGATATAAATTTCGCCACCACGCTTAAGTTTTTCTACCAGAATTTTTATAAAATCTGGTTTGATTAACCTCCGTTTATGGTGTCTTTTTTTTGGCCAGGGGTCAGGAAAATTTATGTAAACACGATTAAGCTCTTCAGCGTTGAATAAGAGAGGGATTTTTTCTTTTGCGTCACCATATACGATTCGAGCATTGCAAATCTCATATTTTGCAATTCGAGTAATGACTTTTCGAATTCCTTTATGGTAAAAGTCAATTCCAATAAAGTTTTCGCTGGGTTCTCGAATCCCCATTTCTATGATAAAATTTCCGACTCCAAATCCGATTTCCAGATTCAATGGGTTGCGGTTGCCAAACAACTCTTCCCAATTAGGTCTACTATCGATATCGAGAAAGTTGGAGCTATTCTCTGAGATTTCTTCAAATGAAATTAGATTTTTGAAAGACATCAGGTACTTGCTCTAGTTATCGTCTTCTGAGTTGTCGTGGATAGTCTTTACGTTAATAACTTCGTATTCTATTTTTTGCTCTGGGAGAAGGACCATCACTTCATCTCCTTTTTGCTTTCCCATTAAGGCTTTTCCCACAGGGGAGCCAGGAGAAATTTTTCCAGCATCCGGATCTACATCTTCGGGGAAGACTAGATGAAACTGTTTTTCTTTTCCGGTTTTAATATCTGTGAGGAATAAGGTACTACCTAATCCAGACCTATCCCTCGGTATTTTTTCTATGTCAAGTGAAGTAACGTCGCTTATTCTTTTTTGCAAGAGTGAAATTCTTGCTTGAAGAAAGGTTTGCCTTTCTTTTGCCGCCTTGTATTCGGAGTTTTCTTTTAAATCCCCGTGCTCTCTTGCTGTTAGTATTGCCTTTGGTATATCTACCTGTAATTCTTTTTGAGATATTAATAGCTCAGCATCGAGTTTCTTGATAATAGCGCGCTTCATGAAGATTTTCTCCGATTAAATTATGCGATTCATAGTTGTAAGTTATTTCCCTTGTATGCGCAATGAGCATTTTAAAAAACCATTTTAACTTGCGCAAGATAAAACTAAACCCACTTTTTTAGAATAATATTTTAAATCTACAATGTTATTATAGGGTTAGGTTTTTTTTAAAAAAAATTTAGTTAGTGTGTAGATATATCCTGTCCCAGCTAATGGCAGTAGAAAACATAAGTGCTGAGTTAGAGCTAATGCAATAGCCTGTTCGGGGCCTATTCCAAGGTGTTGGTATACAAAAAAAACGGTCGCTTCATAGACCCCAAGATTTCCAGGTGCTAACGGAATAATGGTTGTTAAGTTCAATGCGGCAAGGATCAACAAAATACTCCAAATTGGAAGGTCAATCCCAAAACCTTTCTGCACTGCCCAGATTGCCAAAGCCTCGCCTAATTTCATGGCATAAGCTAAAATTACACCATAAAAAAAAGTTTGGAGGTTTCGGAGCCCTTCTAATTGATGTCCCCAACGAGACACAAAGTGGATGGCCTTTTCTTTGAGTGTTCTAGTAGATGCAACTTCAATTGTTTTGTAATTGTGAAAGCGAAAAGCAAAAAATAAAAGAACGCCCAAGAATAGAAAGATAACTATAATTAACACAAGTATCCCTTTTTTCATTAAAGGCGGTAGGGGAGTAAGCCAGCTTACAATTAAAAGAACGGTTAACTTAGCTATCCCTTCAGTGAGTTGATCAAGAGACATTACTGAAAGAGCTGCTGAGTGACCAACACCTTTTTTTTTTGCTAAAAGATGAACACCAAAACCATGTCCAGCAGGAAACGGAAGAATATTCATTGCAGTACTCATGATCGCATTAACTTCAAACATTTCTTTAAATGTTAAATTAACTTTTCCTGGTAGAAAAATAATCCATTGTTTGGCCCAGAATATGAAAATTAAAAAATGTCCCCCAATACCGAGCAAAAGCCATAAAGGGTGAACTTGCCTGATACTTTTCCAAGCTTGTTCTAACTCTACTTCGCTAAAGCACAAAAATAGCAGGTAGGTTGCAAAGGCCCATGCAATGAGCACTAGAATTTTTTTTTGATTTGGAATTGGCATTAAAATTGAGCTTTTTTCAACCAGTTTGTGTTGAACCTCTTTTTGCTAAGAGTGGGATTTGTATAGGTTTTATTTTTAAGATAAAATGACTAGTGGGAGGATCTTATCTTTTCTTGTTATTTTTTTCTTGCCATACAATAAGCCAGTGTTGTAGTAATTTCAGAGGTTGGACTCCTTGAAATTTTCTCCTTTTAAACTTTGGGGTTTGGTCATGTTGTATTTTTGCGATGACGGTAGCTCCAACAGTTTCCTCAATCACCACGCCGCGTTGGGCATGCTCAAGTTTTTTTGATTCGCACTGGCCACGAAACGCAACTACTAGACGACAGTCTAAAGGGCGGTCCTCATAAATAATGCAGGCATGCCCTTCTCCTAAAAAAGGACAAGGTTGGTTGATAACCAGACGGTGCCAGTCGACTTGTTCTAAACTTTTATTGGAACGTAGTGCTTCGCGGACACGCTCAATAGTTCGTTTTGACCGTTCAATGACTTTCTGGAGATCGATCTTATTTTTTAAAACATTATTTAATATGCCATCCCATTCAACTTTTGTTGCTGCTACACCGGTATGGCAGCAGTGAGCACAACCTTTGTCACATTTAAGAGGAGGTATTTTTTTATAGGATTGATCAAGTATCTGCCAAAATTTACTTAACGGAGTAATGTCTTGGGATCGTGCGGTCTTGATATGATTTTTTGTTAAACTTTCGTAAGTATTTTGAATGTCCTCGTCTTTAAATTTTCGTTGAAGATAACTTGATAACTCTGTTGAGTCTGTCATCCCCTCTATAAAGAGCCCGCGTGCGTCACTTTTAAGTTCCATGGTCAAACCCTTAGAGTTTTTAATGTGGAGTTAGAACGATTAAGTTACAAGCGAGAAAATAATTCTTTAACCCTGTGTAGGGACACATTGAAAACTATTCTTTTGTTTTTGCAACGTACTTTACTTGTAATTCGTAAATGAGCTGTTCGATAAGTTTACTTTCGTCTTCCTTGAGGTTCCCTTTTGTTTTTTCCCGCAGCATAATTAACATATCTATTGTTTGTTGGACCGCAGGAAGATTTGTTTCAGTTTTGCCAGTGGAAGGATCTGGCATGTCTCCCAAGTGGTAAAAAGCCGATGAAGTAAGAGACATTATCAATGCAGAAAAATCGATCTGAAAAGGCTCAGTTTCTTTTTTTTCCGAAAGGTCGGTTTGTTTTTCCTGATCTTTAGTTTCTTGGTCATCTAGGAAAGCAGCATTTTCTTCTGAAATTTGAGAAGAGCGATTATCTTTAATAACGAAACCTTCACCTTCTACGTTTTCTTTTTCACTCATGATGGTTAATTTAAAAAACCAAGTTGTTATTTATATGTCTGGCCGA
>JAPYPM010000204.1 GCA_029937635.1 Nitrospinaceae bacterium | reverse complement strand
ACTTTAGCCACAGTATCTCTCTGTTGAAATTGAGTATTTTAACAAGACCTTACACTACTAGTAGGTCATACCGCAACGGATTTACTAAATACTTTGAAATGGGATCGTAAATAAACGAGGAAGGCTGGTACAGGTATGAAAAGCTTGGGAGGTGATCTGATTAGAAATTATTTAAGGGCGATATCTTTGACAGCCAAGCTCCCGTTGCCATTGCTATTGCCGTTATTTTGTTGCAAAGTCTCCACCAAGGCAAGGGTGGATCTAAGACGTCTGACCAGCACTTTGAAAATGGGTATGAGAGATTCCGGGTTGTGATCGGCTAAATAATTGAAGGTCTCTTTGGAACAGATGCTCAAAACACAATCCTCCAGAGCTGTAACGGATGCAGAACGTGGCAGCCCGTCTATCAGTGCCATTTCACCAAAAATCTCATTTTTCTCTAGAACACCTAAAACCTGCTTTTCCCCATGCGGAGTTATTTTAGATACCTCGACGGATCCTTTCTCAATGATGTAGGCGCAATCTCCCTGCGTTCCTTCTTCAATTATAATTTCATTTGTTTCAAAGTTAATAGTATCCACGAAAATTCTTACTCCTCATTTTAATAAAAATCTGTAGGGATTTATTTTTCCCTTATATCTGAATAGCCTTATCTCAAAAAGTAAAATTTTTCAATAAATCAAATTTATGTATTTATTGGATTATAGCCCACCTTCTTCAAAGTTGACTGTAAACGGGCAGCCACTAGTTTTAATAAAGGTATCAAGGCTTTTGGATTATGTTTCATAAAACGTTCAGCATCTTCTGAATTGATTACTCGTAAAGATACATCATCACCTTGTGCGGTTACAGTTGCTGACCTTGGTGTATGTTGAAGCCAACTCAGTTCACCGAATATCTCATTTTCACCTAGTGAAGCTATAGTTACACCATTGTTGGATATAATTACATTACCAGTCATAATGATATAGGCTTCATGTGTTTCCTCACCTTCTTTAAGAATAACTTGTCCATTTCGATATTTTATTGTTTTTGAACTCATAACTTTCTACTCATTAAACAATATTACAGGAAGTTATATCCGTGCAACCTATAATAGAAATAGCTACTAAAGTTGATTCCCAGAGAATCTTTTTTGATTATTTTTTGCCTCATACGATTAGCTATTTAAAGTAAGCTAAAGACTTAAAATTTATACAACATATTATTATTGCACAGGTTGTGCCGAAAGTAACATAGCGTCGATAAACCCTGAAATACCTTTTTTATAATAGTTTATAGGATTAAAATTGGTGAGGATATTTATTAGAACTAAATTTAAATCTCATCCTGAAATACTTATCTCATATTGAGTCTAACTCTACTCAAACTGATACTTCTTTTATTTTCTATGTCAAGTAGACTGGCTAATACCTATTAATTTGGCTTAGAATAACAAATTACCCAAATAAAAAAGCCCATGGACTTGTGAAAAAAACTATTTTCACAGGCCCACAGGCTCAAATTTATCTAATTGTTACTTGCAAGAAAGTTCAGCGCTACTAATTTGTCCCTGGAGCTAAACTACCCCCGGCTAATTTATCTCTTAGGCAACCTGTGTGCGTAGCCCGCCCGATCCGTAGTGTTACACTCATAAATGCCCCTACCGTCTTTACCTTGTGACGATGAGGCATAGGGGCTCGCGTCTAAAAGATCTCTCAGACAATTAACTTCGGCGCCCTTAGTCGGAAGGCCTTCGCAAACAATAGAATCACTACCTGTTATAGCCTGCCCCTTGACCTGCTGTAATATCCGCTGGTGGAGCGTCAGTAGCACCCGGCATAGCAACTCCTTGAGCCGCAACCGTTGCAACATTAAGTACAGCAAAAAATAATCCAACCATTTGTTATTTTAATAATACAAACTAACTACTTTAATAGAAAAGTTTACGAAGAATTTAAGGTATTATTTGAAGGACTACCAGCTGATCCCTCCCACTCTATGCCAAACTATTAATCTAACGTTAACGCATAGTTTATGCCATAATAATATAAAATATTTAATAAAAATTAAAGTACTTAATTACAATACTTTAGAGAATCTTATCCGCCAGATATATTACTACAGAACAAACACGCTGTCTCAATATGAACCTAATTGTGTCATATTGATACCTATTATATCAAAATGGTATTATTTATATTATATTAATATAATTACTTTTCAATTTTATATTTTTTTATTTTTCTATAACAAGTAGCCCGGCTGATACCCAATGATTTGGCTACCTGCTCAATATTTCCACCAGCTATTTTAAAAGCTTCAACAAAAGCATGTTGTTCCATTTCTTGAATGGTCGCTACAATTTTTATAGCTTTTTGAGCGCTCTCAGTAGCAAAAGCTGCAGTACTCCCGGAAAGGATGGGCTGGTTGAATCTACTTTCTTGAGTCTCATAACTATGAACGCTGTATTTTTGAACCTCAATGGGTAAATTGTCAATTTCTATGGCTTCGGTTCGCGATGCCACCATAGCCCGATAGATTACGTTTTCTAATTGACGCACGTTACCTTGCCAATTGTATTCCATGAGGGCTTCCATTCCTAAAGAAGAAACGGAGGTAATTTTTTTGGGCATTTCATTTTTATATTTTTTAAGAAAATGATTCACCAGAAGAGGAATATCCTCCTTTCTTTCCCTTAATCTAGGCATGATGATCGGGTATACGACTAAACGATAATAAAGATCTTCGCGGAATTTACCACTTGCTACGTCCTGTTCCAGCTTACGGTTTGTTGCAGATATAATACGAAGATCAACACTTATCTTTTTATTACCTCCTACGCGTTCTAAAGTTTTATCCTGCAAAAAACGAAGGAGCTTGACCTGCATTTCCTGCGACATCTCCCCGACTTCATCTAGAAATAGCGACCCGTTATTTGCGTATTCTAATTTACCAACCCTTGAGTGATCGGCGCCTGTGAAAGATCCCTTTTCATGTCCAAAAAATTCACTTTCTTGAAGCGCGTCTGGAATAGCACCACAATTGATCGCAATAAAGGGTCCATTCTTATAATTACTACTATAGTGAATAGCTTTAGCCACCAATTCCTTGCCCGTCCCACTCTCCCCCGCAATAAGTACATTGATATTAATTTCCGCAACTTCTTCGATTTGTGTGAACACACGTTGGATTACCGCACTTTGACCCACAATACTCTTGTAAACATGCGTCTTTTGTATCTCCCCTTGGAGACGATCTATTTTATTAACCATCGTATGGATCTCAATGGCACGCTGAATACTGTATATTAATCTTGTTTTTTTGAGTGGTTTGACTATGTAATCAAAAGCACCTAATTTCATTGCTTCCACTGCAGATTCGAGTTCTTCATTTTCTGTAACCACAAGGATAGGAATATCTCGATTGGCGAGTCTTAGCCGTTTTAAAAATTTCAACCCTGAAAGTCCTACGGACCCTTCAGTGTTCATCTCCATACAAATCGCCGATGGATTTTGATCAATTAAATTCAAACATAACTCAGTATCTTTAAATATTTTTGTCTGTAAACCGACCTCTTCGAGCCACCCGGTCACAACTTTACAGAAAGCATCATTTTGATCCGCTATGAATACAAGTTTGTCAGTCATTGAATGTTTGCTTTACCCTTAAATCTTAATTAATTACATAGGTACTATGGTTCTACCCGGCACAACCTGAAGACCCTTGATAACCCATATCCTTGGCCAATTGCTTATATCCAAAAATAATTTTATTATCTTTCTGTTCCGGATAATCTTTACAAGCAGGCCACCAATATATTTTGCTTTTCGGATCCCCTATAATCCCATAATTTAAAATCAAGTCATAGTCCATTTCGTTTGCATTTATAGGTGGGACAGAAAATATTCTTTCCCGACGAAATTCCCAAGGAGGTATTGGCGATGGCCCGACCCAAAAACCTAACTTTTTTTTCCACGCCTCATATTCTAAACGTTCAAAAGTAGTGTTATTCGTTGGGGCTACTCTATAGTACCAAGCCAACCCATTCCGAACCAACTCCTCATTAAGAACTTTTCCCTGTGGTAAAACTACTGATCCTATCAATCGTCCATAGAAATCTATCCCACTATATTCAACTCGAATTTCTTTCCCAATTATTTGGGTTTCTGTGAACTCTTTAGCTTTGAGTCCAAAGGGTTGTTTAATTTCAGGGGTATCTATATTTGATAACCGAACCTTGTACAACTTTTCTTCTGGAGGAATTGACCTTATAGTAAAGGTATCACCCTGATGGACGACAACCAACGTTCCCGTTATTGTGATTGTTTCAATAGTTTCGCTAGAGGCGCGGGTCGAAAGCAATACTAGTACTAGCGCTAAACCAATTTTTATTCTGTTCATTACTGTAGCACTTTGTCCTAAAATAAGAATTTAACCTTTCTTTGTCTATTTAAAAAGGGACCTCCAGAACATACTTTATTCTATAAGTTATACATTGGATTGCGACTGGTCATCGATTTTTTCATGATAAAATTAAAAAGGGCCGCTCCGCTAATGGGAAACAGCCCTTTTTAACTTTGGCTCCGGTGACTGGACTCGAACCAGTAACAACTCGATTAACAGTCGAGTG
>JAPYPM010000203.1 GCA_029937635.1 Nitrospinaceae bacterium | reverse complement strand
CTTGATGCTATATAAATAAATTTAAAAATGTCCTCCGAAGCAGGCATCTGGAATCAAATAATGGGATTTTTCGGCTTCCCTGGAGAGACAAGGGAAGAAGCCGAAGACAGCAAGCATTTTGTGCTTAGAAATCGTGAACACGTCCACTCCTTAGGTTTTATGACTTATGTCCTTGGAAAGTATTCACCTGTCGCATTTGAACCAGAAAAATATGGTGTCAGTTATTATAAAAACCCGGAATGGGATCTTGCAATGGATTATTATTTTACATTGAAAGAGGGGCTGAACATTCAGGAGGCCCTAAGTGTATTTGAAGAGTTTGAACGAAATCATGACCCAAAATGGGACCTACGCACTTGTGTTCGCGAATACGTATTTCTCTACATAGAGAAATTTGGGAATAACAAATTGCCACAACTACAAATGTGTTTAGATCAGAAAAAAGAACCCCACCATACTTCGGTTGGAATGGTCTAAACCCCTTTAAAAAAAATTCAAGGGACCAGAGTTATTCTATATCCTCTGAGTTAAGAACCTACCAGAAAATCATTTTACCCCACTAACTTACCTACAAAAAAGCAAATCAAAACATGTTAGCTCAATGGAGCAACTTTCAACTATTGCCCAATAAATATCTCTCACATTATTACTCCTAATCTTTTATACTAGGCTTAATTTTAGAAAATTTTTTCTTACTTAGTTATGATCATTTTAAGTCATAAAGTAGCGGTAAGTTCAATTTCGTTTAGCAAATCACCTGCCCTCAGAAAAAAAATACTTAGTATTTTCCCAAACTGTTTTTTCAATAAATATGAACGGCGTTTATCGGGCCAACACCTTGCTGAGTTTTTAAATAACGCCGATGCAGCAATCATTGGCAATGAAACTATCGACGATTTTTTGTTAGAGCGCACTCCAAACCTTAAAATAATTTCTAAGTATGGTGTTGGTCTGGATAGCATTGATCAGGAATCATTGAAACGCAGAAATATATTTTTAGGTTGGACTGGGGGAATCAACCGACGGTCTGTTGCTGAGTTGACTCTATGTTTTATGTTGGGGCTTTGCCGAAATATATTTTCTTCGGGATTCAAACTGAAACAATCAAAGTGGGAAAAAGATGGAGGAAATCAACTCTCGGGTAAAACAGTAGGAATCATAGGGTGTGGAGAGATAGGAGCTGATGTTGTAAGACTTTTGTCTCCATTTAATTGTAATCTGCTAGTTCGAGACATTGTTGACAAATCCGTTTTTTGTCGAAAACAGGAGGTTTTAGAAGTAAGTACCGAGGAAGTGCTAGAAAATTCCGATATAGTAAGCCTACATGTCCCGCTGACAAAGTTGACTCGTCAGATGGTTAATGAAAACTTTCTTCAAAAAATGAAGTCGACTGCTTTTTTAGTCAACACCTGTCGAGGAGAAGTGGTAAATCAGGGAGCTTTGAAGAGTGCTCTTTTAAAAAAAAATATCGCTGGAGCTGCGCTTGATGTGTTTATCGATGAACCCCCCACAGATGCAGCGTTTCTCTCTCTACCCAACCTCATGGTCACTCCTCATATCGGAGGAAACGCTAGAGAAGCGGTGGAAGCAATGGGCCATTCTGCCATCGACCACTTGGTATCATTTTTCAAAAATTAAAAACCTATCTAAAGTTAAAGTATGCACATTAAGAAAATTTTTAGCTTTTTTAAAAAGATTCATGGTTTTAGATTTTTTTTAATCTAACAATGAAGGCTAAATATATTTGAATAGTAGGTTAACTATAAACAAGCTTTACTTTCTTCTATTCCCAAAAAAACCAAAAGACTTTTAATCTCACTTAAAAATGTGACATGATCTAGTTTTGTCTCTCCATATCCCCAACTAGCGTGACAATAATCAATCCCTGCTCTAAAGGCCGCTAGTGCATCAACCTCAGCATCACCAACATATAGTGAGTCATTGGGGTCAACATTTAATTCTGCAATCGCCGCAAGAAGATGATCTGGCGCAGGCTTACCACGAAAGTAAGCATTAGGGGTTTGAACACTTAAAAATTTTACAGGGAACTGACTCAAAATAATCTTTGTACGCTCTTCAGATTTTGAAGTTACAATACCAAGCTTGACACCCCGACTTTCTATTTTCTGAAGGGACTCTACAACACATGGGAAAAGAGATGCCAAATGAATATTTTCTTTAGAGCTTTGGTTGTAAATTTGTTCAATTTCATTTGTTTGACCCTGCAATTCAAGGATGGACAAGATATCTTGGAAAGGACGACCTATATTTTTAAAATAATCTTTAAAATCAACTGTGATATTTAAACGGCTTTGGACATCCTGCCAAGCCCTTTCCATGTTAGGGCGAGAATCTAAAAGGACCCCATCTAAATCAAACAATACGGCTCTTTTTGGAAGAGAACAAATATCTTTCATTTTAGTCTTTGATTCTTGAGGCTGATTATAATTTATCGGTCAAAGATCAATATCGTTTTCGGACTTCATCGTTCGCCATACGTTCAACTGCTTTATCAAAATCATTTTTAATATCTACAGAAAAGCTATCGCCTTTCAAATGAACGGTCCCGACAGTCATCCCATTTTCTATAGCCCGCAATAATTCTATATTTTCGGCTAACTCAAGGTTGCTGGGTTGCAATGTTGAATAATGCTTCAATGCTTGTGACTTAAAGCTAATTATCGACAGATGTTTAAGGTAGTAATCTGGCCTATGCTTAAAAGGTTGAGGGATAACAGCCCTACTTAAATACAAAATGCGAAAATTTATATCGTGAACAATTTTACAAATATGTTGAGTTTCTGGTTTATCTATGGGCAAGGATGGGAGCACAATGTCCCACTCAAGGTGGTTTTGATGTTCAACCACAACATCATCAATGTTATTTGGATCAAGTAGCGGTTCGTCCCCTTGAACATCGATAAAGAAATCGGCTTCCAGATTTTCAGCAGCTTCAGCAATACGCTCTGTTCCATTTCGATGATCTGCCCGGGTCATAATATATTTTCCATCATGCTCTTGTACCACTTCTGCTATTTTTTTACTATCGGTACAGACATATACTTCATCAAGTGACTCTGCCAATTGAGCCCTCTTCATGGTATGGACCACCAATGGCAAGCCATCTATCTTTAACAGTGCCTTAGCTGGAAGGCGTGTTGAGCCGAGACGACTTGGTATTAATCCGATAGCACGCATGAGTGTTTAAATCCTATATTTTATTTTGGAAAAACAAAGGGAATTAATTTGCAAGAGGCCTAATAAGATACTTCTTGAGGGGCTTTACTGAGCTTAACGCGTAGCACCTCCAAAATTTATAATCAAAGGTGTGCTAGCGAAATCTTTTAACCTTAGATAAAAATATAGGATTAAACTTGGGAGGTCAAGGCCAAATCAGGCAACACAAATCTTTATTTGATGATTTTTTTAGTTCATAGTAACATCTACAGTTCTAAAAGTTTTTTCCATGATTTAAGATTTTCATCCAGAAAAAAATAATCACACGGAATCTTAATTATATTAGGTTTTTCTAGTGCTTCTATTAATCGAGATGTCTTTTCAATAAATTCTACACCGTTAAAACCAAATAGCGGATTCAAATTCATAGAATCAATCGCTGAAGTGATTATCACAGGAACCCCTAACCACGCTGCCTCTAAAGAAGCCCCTGTGGAATTTGCACAATATGCGACATCGACCTCATCCCAGTAATCATTTATATCCCCAAAAATCAAATCATAATCAAACACTAGTTTAATATTGGCGAGAACATAGGTAAAATTTAATCCAGGATGGGGTTTAATTAAAATTTTTTCGTATTTTTTTAGCCCGCCCTTATGAAATGCCTCATTCAAAAATTCTAACTGAGCACTAGCCTCTTTCGGAATGATACCGGTCGCAACCAACAAAGTTCGTTCTTTTGCCTTCATGGGCTTTCGTTTCAAGCCATATTTTCCTTTAAGGCTAAAAAATCGCAATGCTTCCAACCGCACCAGCTTTTCTGGTGGATAGCCAGAGTCCCGCATAGTAGCGATTCCGGCCGAACCATTAATCCCCAAAATATCTGGGACAGGACAAGCCATGCAACTTGAATCTTCGTATATTTCTGGAGGCATAAATAGACGAAGGTCTAAAGGCCTCACAGATGAATGTTCATACGCTATAATTTGGATTTTTTCATTGTGTCTGCGCCAAGCCGAAACTAAGGCTAGTTCCCATGGCTGGTTTTCCCAAGTATATCCACCCCAGCTATGAATGGGGAGATGCCGGGCCATGGAGTCAAACATAACAGCCTGAAATATCCGCTCAATCGCCATAATACCGAAGATAGAGGAATTCCAATCCTCCTTTAATATAGGGAAATAATTCATTTTAGACCCAGAAATGGAAAATGCATCTTGAATTTTTCTAAGCCTTAGCCCTCGGAGAAATATTTTACAATAAAGACATAAGCACTTAAAAATGGATCGAAAGTCCAAAAAATCTTCCAGAAGAAAAAATTGTTGACGACCACCAGAACTCTGATTAAAAATATTTTTCAGAGTAACAGCGCGACGGAACGAAATATCTTTGGTCTGAAAAAAAAACCAGACCCAGTTGATTTTCTTTTCAGAGC
>JAPYPM010000202.1 GCA_029937635.1 Nitrospinaceae bacterium | reverse complement strand
ATGAAGAAGACCAGGATGAAGAAGACCAGGATGAAGAAGACCAGGATGAAGAAGAAAGTAACAAAAAGTCGCAAAAAAGAAAAAAAATGATTGCCGTTGGTTGCGTTGCCGCATTATTACTAACTAGTGGAGGGTTATACTTTGGATGGAAAACCCTGGCCCCTAAAGAGCTTGTAGAAATGGGAAAATTAGATACAGTGGTTCCTGAGGAATTAACACCAAAACCAAAAGAAGGAACTGAGGTTGAAGAACTAGAAGACGATAAAGATCTGTCAGACGAGCCTCAGGGTTCTGAAGGAACACCCGCCTCGAAAGAAAACCGCCCAACGGGCACTTTAGGTGCAGAAGAAGATACCAATTCTGAACTAGCTAAGGAGTTAAGTTCATCAGAAGCTTTTAAATCACTTGGAATAGAAGGTGACTTTGATGGTAGTCCAGCTATTGATCCAGAAGAACTACAAATCACCCTGTCAAGTATCATGCCCGTTGCGTACAATGCAACAGATATCCGAGTTCTTAGCTTTAAACTTACTATAGAAACATTTGACAAGCCAAGTGCTCAGCTAATAAAAAAAACGTTACCTATTTATGAAAAAGCAACGATAAAAACTGTGGAACTATTCCTCAAAAACAAATTTTATAATGATATTTTTTATGTAAAAGAAAAACTACAGCGTCGGCTCCAAAAAAATTTCGAATCTAAAATGGAGAGTAGCGGCCGGATTAAAAAAGTAAAATTCGCAGAGTTTTTAGTGAAATAATGCAACTCACTGCATCCAAACCTATACAAACTTGTTCGATCATAAAAAAGATTGTCAGTCAAAAATCCGGCTAGGAAGAAGCTAGTTCTGCCGCTTTTAGCAGATCAAGAACTTCTTTTATCTGCCATAACAGCTTGGTCACTCCTTCACCTGTCAACGAAGAAATAAAACACACATGTGGATTGATCTCTTTTAAACGCGATTCATAAGCCTGAAATTTTTCTATGGCTTCCGGATGGTCAACTTTAGAGGCAACTAGTATTTGCGGGCTTTGATACAGTTTCTCACTAAAACACTCTAGCTCATGCTGAACGATTTTGTAATTCTCTAAAGGATCACAAATGTTATCAGAAGAAAAATCCAAAAGATGAACTAACAAGCGACTCCGTTCGGTGTGCTTTAAAAAACGAATTCCGAGCCCTTTACCCCGGTGAGCTCCCTCCACAAGCCCAGGAATATCAGCTGCCACGAAGGTAGAAAAATCGTCTAATTGCACAACTCCCAAATTAGGAATCAAAGTAGTGAAAGGATAGTCTGCTATCTTAGGACGAGCGTGAGATATTTTTGAAATAAAAGTAGACTTGCCTGCATTGGGGAGACCTATAACTGCCACGTCTGCCAGCAATTTTAATTCAAGAAATAGTTTTTTTTCTTCCGTCTTTGCACCCAAATCGAATCTTCTTGGGGCTCGGTTCCTTGATGATTTGAACCGTGCATTGCCACGCCCTCCCCTTCCCCCTCTGGCGACCACAAATTGTGTATCGTGCTCAGTAAGATCAGCCAGAAGGTCTAAACTCTCTTTATCTTTAATTAATGTTCCCGCTGGGATTTTAATAACTAAATCCTTTCCTCTTTTCCCAGTCATGTTCTTACCTTTTCCCGAGCTCCCATGACCCGCCTTGTATAAGCGGCTATTTTTCAAGTCGGTTAAAGTAGACAAGTGAGAATCTGCCTCAAAAATAATGTCGCCGCCGTCACCACCATCACCTCCGTCTGGCCCCCCCAAAGGGACATACTTTTCTCTTCGAAAACTACAGCACCCATCACCACCATCACCTGCTTGGATTAGAATAGTAACCTCATCAATAAACATGAAATCAGTTAGTTCTTTGAAATTAAAAAAATGATCGGTGGTCTCATTAAAGATTATTCCCATACCGCCAAGGGTTTATCGTCTGGAATAAAAAATGGTGGGGAATACTGCCAAAAACTGCGATCAAGCTAACAAGAATACTAATTGGAGGGGTAAACGCTTATTTTTTGTTTTTTGCGAGTCATGTTCTCAAACTTAACTAACCCATGTACTTTGGAAAAAATAGTATAGTCACTGCCTATTCCAACATTATCACCAGGGTGAAATGTTGTGCCGCGCTGGCGCACTAGTATCTCGCCAGCTTTAACAGCCTGACCACCATATCGTTTAACACCTAAACGCTTTCCTATACTATCTCTACCATTAGTGGTACTACCCTGTCCCTTTTTATGAGCCATGAATTTTCCCTATTTTTTGATTATTTCTGTGATCTTCAATTGAGTAAATAATTGGCGGTGTCCGTTTTTTCTACGATAGTTTTTTCGGCGTTTCTTTTTAAAAATAATTATTTTTGCGCCTTTCCCCTGTTCAATCACTTCACCGGTAACCTCACAATTAGAAACATACGGAGAACCTACCTCTACACTCTCCCCTTCTCCAACCATCAACACTTGATTTAAAGTAACCGTATCTCCTACATCATTTTCTAGCTTTTCAACGACAATCAAGTCGCCTTGAGACACCTTATACTGTTTACCGCCTGTATTTAAAACTGCGAACATCAAAAAATTCCCCTAGTTCATTTTGTATCTAAATAGAACCTCCCAAAAGAGAGGAGGATAAAATATCAATCTTGCATAAACGAACTTAGAATAATAATTAATTTAGTCTTCTGTGTCAAGCTTTTGAAAGAATTTTTGTCCAAAAAATAAAGTTTAACAATTTAAAGTATTTTTAATCCAATATAATATTTTTTTAGAGGTGCAGAAAA
The DNA here is from genome assembly GCA_029937635.1 of Nitrospinaceae bacterium. Classification (GTDB taxonomy): domain Bacteria; phylum Nitrospinota; class Nitrospinia; order Nitrospinales; family VA-1; genus Nitromaritima. Next base: position 1,879 of record JAPYPM010000202.1, on the reverse strand, counting down.
AGTAAACTTCTGGAACAATAATGGTTTGATCAGTTCAGTTTATTCAAATGATCTAACTATTTAAAAAACAATATAAGGTTTTACGCATGTCTTCGAAGGATAAAGAAAAATGGAACCACAGATATGAAGTCCCGGAATATATAACGGGTAAGGAGCCTGTCGAATGGCTAAAGGATCATTCAGGTTTGCTTAAAGGAAAAGGTTCCGCACTCGATATTGCTTCTGGTGAGGGTAGAAATGCCGTTTTTGCAGCTGAAAATGGTTATCAAACTCTCGCTATCGATATATCAACCACCGGACTTGAGAAAGCTCGTGCATTAGCCGATGAAAAGGGAGTCTCCATTGAAACCCAATTAGTCGATCTAGATAACTGGAAAATTGAACAAAATGCCTTTGACCTTATTCTATGTTTTAATTTTCTTGATAGGCGAATATTCCCTACGATCAAAAGTGCTCTAAAACCAGGGGGATTGATCTTTTACGAAACATTCACCATCGACTACCTCAAATATAGTAGTTTTAAACGTGAGTGGGTTCTAGAACACAACGAACTGTTAGATGCTTTTAGAGAACTACACATTTTAGGATACAGAGAAGTGGATACAAACGGTAAAGCCTTTGCCTCTCTGATAGCAATTAAATAAAATGACTCATATCAAAAAAATTAATTTCTTCTCTTATATAAGAATTATATTTATTTTACTATACTCTTGTTTGTTTGTAGGTTGCGCCACACCTGAAAAACGCCTCACAAAAGACCAATTAACTATTTCATACCAGCCTAAATCCTCACTTGAAAGTGAAATAAAGAAACTCCGTCTTCAACACCCCGTTAAAATATCAGCAGCACAAATGGCAAACCACCTTTTCTCTTTACAATACAAAGAACTAACGCTCACTGGCAAAAAAAAATATATCTTTTCTCCAAGTGACATACTTGAAATATCCCCCATAATGACTAAAGCATTGAACCGAATAAAACCTAGCAAAGTTTTGCATTATGAGGTTGAAACGCCAAGAGGCAAAACAGCAGGAATAATTTTCCAAGCTAACAAGAAAATTAACTGGAGGTTTAAGAGTATAAATGGAAGTAATTTTTTAAACACTAGTTTCCATAATGGCGGCTCTACTTGGGAGCTACTCCCTAAAAATGGCCAACGCTTTCACAAGGAAAGTAGTACGTTAGGTAATGAGCGGAAAAGAAATTGGATTATATCGGACCTGGAGTTACAAGTTCAGTCTAAGCGAGGCCTCAAATCGGGGTCGCTAAAACAAAAATCATCTACACCAAAGAGCCCGAAGCAAAAATCATCTGCCAGTAGACCAAGTAGTGAGAAAGGGGAATTTGAAAAACGTTTGCAGTTCTTGAAGGAACTTCGTCAAAAACAATTGATCGATGACGAAGAGTATAAACATAAGAAAACGGAACTGTTGGAACAGTTTCCTTAAGGAGTTAATTTTTGCCAATCTCTTAAAGTTAGCCTTTTATTTGGCTTGCTTAACAAAATTCTCTAAAATCTCATCTACTTTATCCATAAAGTTATTACGTTCTTGATTGTTCGTGTCTATTTTTCGCTTAGTCTTTACTACATCAATATCGGGCAAATCTTCGCGTCTAACCTCATCTTCAAGGTGCCATAGTTTAATGTTACTCATTGCTAACTTGCTCACCGCTTCCCCTAACTTATTTACATCTTCTGCTGAGGTAACGTTGAGGTTTTTATAAAGTTTAACTTTTTCATCGCGAATTCTAACTTCACCGGCAAGCGCGGAAGTCAGGAAAATATCGATTTCTTCTAACAACTCTTTTCGCTGACGATCAACCAACTCCATCTTGTCCATTAGTTCTTGCTTTTGAAGATCAGATGCATCTCTAGCT
>JAPYPM010000201.1 GCA_029937635.1 Nitrospinaceae bacterium | reverse complement strand
ATGTTAAAAAAAGCAGATGCACAAAAGTCGAGTAGACCAGCATCTGATTAAAGTCGATTGATTGTAGAAATTCAACACGCATCGGCTCAAGGTTCCGTTATCATCCCGATACTTTCAACTCCAGCTCGTCGCACTGTTGCAATCACTTGCATGACAAATCCATAATCTAATTTTTTGTCTGCCTTTAAATAAACTCCCCCATTTTGGTTGTTACTGAGGTATTCTTTCACCTTACGAGAGAGGATTACTAGGTTTACCATCTCATCGTCATTCCAAAAAACTTTTTTATTGCCCTTAAGTGTTACACTCGGGATTTCTTTGATTTGAACTGGTTCGGTGGACTCTTGAGGAAGTTGCACCTCCAAACTATGTTGCATCAAAGGGGCGGTGATCATGAATATCACCAATAAAACTAACATGACGTCCACAAAGGGTGTCACGTTAATCTCTGCCATCATGGGTCTTCTTTTTCTCAACATAAAAGGATTCGGAAGCAGAAATTTTTTTTAAAACAGCATTTAGAATAGATCTAGGTCATCCATTTGAGCTGGTGAAATCTCTTTCGAAAAATTTTTTTCTAATAGATAAAGAAAGTCCTGGGAAAAATCATCCATGTTGCTGGTGAGTATTCGAATTTTATCACTCAGGTAGTTATAAAAAACTACCGCCGGTATCGCCGCAACTAATCCTGCAGCTGTAGCGATCAAGGCTTCCGCAATTCCAGGAGCAACTCCACCAATACTAGCTGATCCTTGAAACCCAATCGCGCTGAATGAAGTCATGATACCCCATACCGTACCGAACAAACCTATGAACGGCGCCGTACTTCCCGTAGTCGCCAAAAAATCCAGACGGCGCGAGAGCCGACTGATTTCCGCATTTATCGATTTATTAACTGCTAAACTTACCCCTTTAAGGTCTCGTGCCGAAAGAAATTTTTCACTCTCCGAAGAATAACGCTTGGTATTTTCCGATTTCGCTAGTTCCTGAAACACATAAAGCTCCCGGTATCCAATCAGAAAAATACGGGCAACTGTACTGTATTTCAGTTCGCGAGCATAGTCATGGATATTAAGAAAATTAGTAGACTTGGAGAAATAAGAGCAAAACCTTCTATCCTCGTTCGTTGCGTTTTTGAAAAAAAAATATTTCTGCAAAATGATTGCCCACGAAATAACAGAGAACAAGAGCAGCAGAAATAGAACACCCTTGGCCATAGCGCTAGAGTTCATCATCAAATCTGCTACGCTCAAAGTATTTTCAACCATTGTTTCCTGCACGGCAAACCCAAGTAGGGTCGACTAAATCGAGCTCAACCCTATAAATTGTTTGTTTTCAAATAATTACACGACTGTCAATATAATAAAACTATGCTTTATTGTCAAATCTGCTTAAAAATCTCAAAAAACACTCAATTGTGATCAGGATCACAACACAAGGTCAAAGGAGAGTAAGACATATCGCTTAGTATATTTATTAAGATGTGTACTGGAGTAAAAACTCCCAAAAAAAATCTACTTATTATTTCAAGGGCTATTTTTTTACTCGTTCAAGATAGCTACCTGAGGTGGTAGATATTTTAATTTTCTCTCCAGTTTCTATAAAATTAGGAACCGTGACAACAAAACCAGTTTCAAGAGTGGCTGGTTTGCCACTTCCGGACGCCGTTGCTCCCTTGAGCGGAGGATCTGTTTCTGTCACCTCTAATTGGACTGCTTCAGGAAGAGAAACCCCTAAAGGCTTTTCTTTATAAAATTCTACTTTAACTAAAGTATTAGGGAGAAGAAACTTGATGCTTTCTTTTAACAACTCCTCATCCAGAAATATTTGCTCATAGTTTTCGCAATTCATAAAACAATGTCCTGAAGAATCATTGTATAAGTACTCCATCTTTCTTTGTTCCAGCGACAAACGTTCAATCTGCTCATCAGCTCGAAATTTCACCTCGGTCTGTAAACCGTCCACAAGGTTTCTCAGTTTAACCTGACAAAAGGCTCGCCCCTTTCCTGGTGACCTGTGTTCAGAGGTCATGACCCGATAAATTTTATCGTTGTGTTTAATTACATAACCAGGGCGGACCCCGTTTCCATTGACATAAGCTACCATGCTATGCTCCGAATACTTTAACAACTAGAAAGAATTAGAAATCTAAATAATATTTCAAAAATAATTATAACTAGCACTAAAGTAGAAGCAAGTTAAATAAGATTCTACACCAATAATTTCATCCAAAGCCCTATCCAATGAAGTGTCCACTTTGCGATTACGATTCAACTATTTTCCTTTTGGAAGCTGATGCTAGAGAATACAGGTCTTGTGAAAAGTGTTATCTCGTTTTTGTCCCATCCAAATTTTTCATTTCAAGAAAACGAGAGATTGAGCGTTATCTGGAACACAACAACACTCTGACAAACGAAGGGTACGTGATGATGTTTCAAAAGAAAATTAATACGATTAAAAAAATATGCTCCGGAGTAAATACCGTTCTAGATTACGGGTGCGGATATGAACCCGTACTCAAAACTCTACTTGAGCGTGAAGGATACAAAACACATGGTTACGACTTAAATTTTTCCCAGAATGAAGCGCTACATAAAAAATACAACCTAATCATCTCAACAGAAACTTTCGAGCATATAAAAAACCCGAGGAAAGACCTAGCGTCCCTGACACAAAATATTTTGAGCAAAGGATACTTAGCTATAATGACCCGTTTTTATCCTTTAAGAGATGGCGCCTTATGCCTTGAGTCTTTCACTGATTGGTATTATAAACGTGACCCCACTCATATAGCGTTCTACAGTCAAAAAACGTTTTCATGGATAGCAAACGAATTCAAAATGAAAATCTGTTATAACAATGATTTTGATTTTATTATTTTCCAAAGAAAATCATAAGGAGAACTATGGCAGGAGAATACGTATTCACCATCAGCGGTCTTTCAAAAACTTACGGCGCCAAAACAGTTCTAGAGAATATCAATCTGTCTTTTTATCATGGAGCCAAAATTGGGATCGTCGGGGAAAATGGATCTGGAAAATCAACTCTACTAAAAATTATGGCTGGCGTGGACACAGAATTTAATGGACAAGCAGACCCGCTTAAAGGTATTCGAATTGGATTTATCTCCCAAGAACCGCATCTGGATATGAGTAAATCCGTAAGGGAAAATGTTGAAGACGCTTTCGCTGACACTAAAAAACTACTTAATGAATTCAACGAAGTGAGTGCCAAAATGGGCGAACCTTTATCAGATGCTGAGATGGAAAAAGCTCTTGAAAAAATGGGGCGGTTACAAGATCAAATTGATTCAGTAGATGGATGGGAACTAGACCGCCAGATTAACGTGGCCATGGACGCACTAGTACTTCCTCCGGACGAACAACAATCTTCAACGTTATCTGGTGGGGAAGCTCGACGTGTCGCGTTGTGCCGTACCCTTCTTCAAAAACCAGATATTCTTCTCCTTGATGAGCCCACAAACCACCTTGATGCTGAAACAGTACAATGGATGGAGGAAACTCTTGCTAATTATCCAGGTAACGTGATCGTTTCAACCCATGATCGTTATTTTTTAGACAATATTACAAAATGGATCCTTGAATTAGATAATGGACGGGGCATTCCTTTTGAGGGTAACTATACCTCATGGCTTGAACAAAAAGCCGAGTTGCTTAAGCGCAGAGATAAAACGGCCTCCGGTTTACAGAAAAAAGTAGACCAAGAACTGGAGTGGCTTCGTGCAAGCCCCAGTGCGCGGAGAAAAAAAAATAAAAGTAGAATAAGTGACTATGAAAAACTCGTATCTCAAAAAGTGACTATTGATGAAAATACACTTGACATACAAATCGACTCTGGTCCTCAGTTAGGGGAAAAGGTAATTGAAGCAACGGGCTTGACCAAGGGCTATAGTGACAATCTTCTCATCAAAGACCTAACGTTTTCTATCCCCCGTGGTGCGGTTGTTGGACTAATCGGTCCAAATGGAACAGGAAAAACAACTCTTTTTCGCATGATTGTCGGCGAAGAATCTCCGGACGAAGGGGCAATAGAAATCGGCTCTTCCGTAAAGTTATCATACGTTGATCAACACCGGCATGATCTTGACGGCGAAAAAACTATTTTCGAGGAAATTACAGGGGGTACCGACCAGATAGAGGTTGGTGGTCGTTCTATTAATTCGCGTTCTTATGTAGGGAAATTTAATTTCAAGGGAAGTGATCAACAAAAAAAGGTTGCTAATTTATCAGGAGGAGAACGTAACCGTGTTCACCTAGCAAAACTTCTACGAAGAGGTGGTAACCTCCTGCTTCTTGACGAACCTACAAATGATCTCGACGTTACCACTTTACGGAACTTAGAAAGCGCCATTCTAAATTTTAGTGGTTGTGTTCTAGTAATAAGTCATGATCGATTTTTTCTAAACCGGATCTGTACCCATTTACTCGTATTTGAAGGCGAGAGTAAAGTCCGCTGGTTCGAAGGAAATTTTGAAGAATACCAGGAAAAACGTCGGGAAGAATTAGGTGGACGTGAAGAGAACAGACGATCCAAATATAAAAAGCTAACTATTCGTTGACGTTATTTATTTGTGGATAAAAAACGTTAATAAGCAAATCTCTTCAAGTAATGAATTATCTGCCAAATATCTTTATCGCTCATGCGAACCACTTGGAAACCAAAGAAATGAAAACCAAAC
>JAPYPM010000200.1 GCA_029937635.1 Nitrospinaceae bacterium | reverse complement strand
GAATCCACGTGCTCAACTGTTGGTAATCCTCCGGATATGACCCGGCGGGCGTAACTTTTTGCTCCTTAAAAAAAACCCTTAACTTATAAACTTTAGCTAGATCATTTTATCGATAGTTTGACCTGTTTCTGACTCAAGTTGACCGGGTTTAGTCTCCTTTGGCCTATCTTCTTCGATTCCTTTTATTCGAGCTGGTGCCCCCATCTCATTGACCGGGTGATCTTGATCTACACTTGCCGTAGTCTCTACAGACTCAGCATATCCTCCAAGTCCAGCAGCTGCCCTATTAGAATAACCTCCAAACCCTGACCCAGAAATAGAACCTTCCGGCCTCGCCAAACTATTAATCCCAGTGGTTGGAGTTTGATCGCTTATATTTCTCAACACTTCACCTTGATACTCTATAGGCTTCTGTACTTCATTCGGATGTGCCAATTCGTCACGTTTTTTCTCTCTAGTGCTTAAAATAGAATCCACTATATTAACCCGTGCCTCTGATTGACGGGAAACGGTATTTTGTGCAGCAACCTCTGAGCTTATTTTGACACGGTCCGTGCTGATAGTATTGAACGAAAAAGTAGGTTTCCCGATTTCTGAAACTATTGGACTTTGATTTTGTCCGTCCTGACTTTTCCCGGATGCTGCAACTGCTGTTTTCTGTAAATACTCTTCCTCATTCTTATTTAATGTCTGGCTTGTTGTAGCCGTTTTTTTAACCTTTTCTGCTAGCCCTTCTTCGAATTTATTGGACTTTGGTCCTCCTGCCGGATGTATCTGCGATGTTATGTCAGTTTTTAATCCACTTATTCCACTTACCATTTTTTCACTCCAAATAAAGCATTTAACTCTATTATCCCATGGACAAAATAATCACTTATAATTATTTCCTATGCTCTAATTTGAACACGTTTTATTTAACTATGTTTTTTTAAAAAACATGTAAAGTATATTTTTTTCAACCCGATAAGCAGAATAGGCAGATTAGTGGCTTGACTCGAAAATCTTTATAAAAATATATTGATCCCCCCCTGATCTTCTTCCCCTATCGTAAAACTTATATTGATCCATCCAACATACAATCTTACATTAACGCTATCGGAAAAAACTTGTAAAACTTTAGGCCCAACACCATTTTTTTTAAAAAATATTTAAAAAGACTTCTTAATGTATTTTTTTCAACTACTTAAAAAATATTTTTTTGGGGGGCATTGTGTTGTTTTGGGGACCTAACACGCACGAAAGCCTGGTAGGAGATTAGACCACTCTTGATAGTAAGGAAGAATCTCATACTCGAGTAGGTCGGCAAGCAATACCCAGTCTTGATTTTTGTTGGCATCCACCATTTGCTGTGTCAAATCCACCAAGCTAGTCCGCCGATCCTGAATACTTTTGCCTTCAAAAACCGTGTCTGGAGATATTTCTTTCGCTGTCAAAATAATGTCTAACACCTGAGAAAACCAGTCGATTCCATCTACAATCTTTACAAAAAACTTATTGGCCTCTTGTTCGTTACCCATTCGAAATAGTTCAACAGATTTTTCTATACCTGGAATCAACCTTATTAGATAAGCATCTGCGTTCTCTATATTTTTGTTAATCATGTCAGCTAGAGTAGAGACTTCTACCTCAAGGGTTGCGATTTCTGATATTTGCGTCCTCTGAGCCTCGGATGAGTCAGGAGAGGATTCTTGCCCATCAATTTTAATGGATCTGACAACATTTCCTTGAGTAACGCCCACCTTCTCTATATGGGAAAGCAAATCTCCCAACGTTTCTCCCATGAAGGAAATGGTTTCTTCTTTTCCGTTTACTAGTACCTTCATAACAATTATCCTAACAATTTAAGAACCAAATATACCTTGCTTCAAGATTATTCTATATACTAGAAGAGTCAGGGGCAAGCTAGAACTAAACATACAAATCAAGAGTAACTAAAAAATCATATTTAATCAGCACGGAGACCGTAGTTGTTGATATTTAAGGTGTAAGTGACCACCCACTAAGTTTAAATAGGGGATAAGTTTTTTTAAACAATTTCTTTAACTGGTTGGGCTTATATCCATATAATAAAACTATTAACCCCATAAATAGATACTAACGTGTATAAATCTAACTTGACCCTATCTCTTTGAAATGATAAAAACTGAGATCTCAAAACCTTAAAAAGTAACAAGTAACTTGGAGAAAAATTCAATGGAAGTTAATGAACTTAAGTTAGAAATTAGAAAGCATCATGTAACCCCTGGTATAAATGTTCTGGACTTAGTGATAGATGCCGATGGCGAAAAGATTAAAGTTCAAACACAGCACAAAGATACTGATCATTCATTTCAGCAATTTGTAAAAGGTGCTATTGCTTTGGGCAAAAATCTATCAGAATCTCGCATCGAATAATTCAAAAAAGTTCTGTGGCTTTGGAAAAACAAAAAAATCCACCTGGAGGAGCCAGATAGACTTCAAGGATGCAATCACTTCAAAAAAGCCAACCCATAAGGTTCTCCTCCTTGCATCACCTATTCATTGATCTTTTCAATGCCTTTAATGATTGAACTCCCCGCTGGAGCGTTATTTTTCAAATAATCCCGAGTCAAAATAACAGCATGGTTATCATCAATAGCTTTCACAAACATACTAAAGTTTTGTTTTGAAGTATCCTTACTTTGGATTAAAACTCCACTCACTTTAAAAAAATTTTGTTTTGGTGGCATTTTAGTGTCTACATTCAACCCATTGCTATTATTTTTATTAATTTAACTTTATAAGGAGTTCTCATGGTCGTTTTTACTGTCTTTAGGATTTTTCGAGGTTGGGAATTTATCAGAGGAGTTTATTTCTTTACTTGCCTTAATCAAGGTGCGAATCAGCATAATAATTACTACCACTACTACAGCTAAAACCAAATAATTTGAATCAAAATTCATCAAAGGAACTCCCGTTTATTTCATACCCACATTCGGCCTATTTTAATCACATCAAAAAAAATAGCTCGCTACCTAATATAGTATTCTAAATCCCGTGAGAGATGACTGTCTCTATAATATCTGGTTCTAAGTTAAAACTTGAAACCAAATTTCTAGCGCTTAAGGTCCATCTTCTTTATTTTTTCGACCAATGTAGTGCGGTTTAACTCCAATAAACCTGCTGCTTTATTCTTCACCCAATTAGTTTTATCGAGTGCTTCTGTTATAAGACCGCGCTCAAACTCTTCTACCGCATTTTTTAGATTAATCCCTCCTTCCGGCAAACCTATAAAAAAGGATTGTCTTAATCCGTTTTGCAACATCTCAGTTGGCGATAGTTCAGACCTAGGTTTTTCTATCGGCGGTAGACATTCTTGAGGAACTTCACCCAAGACTTTTTCTGGTAAGTCTTTTGGAGTAATATTGTTTCCCACGCTCAACACGACCATTCGCTCAATAAAGTTTCCCAGTTCTCTAATATTTCCCGGCCATGAATAATTCGTAAGCATTTGTATCGTTTCGTCACTGATTACCTTTGCCTCTTGTCCTTGAGTTGCATTGCTTTTTTTTAAAAAGTGCTGCACTAATAGAGGGATATCACTTTTTCTATCTCGTAATGGTGGTATGGCTATTGGAATAATATTAAGCCTATAGTAAAGATCTTCCCGAAACTTACCTTCCTTGATAGACTCTTCAAGATTACGATGCGTGGCGGTAATAAATCTTATGTTAACTTTAATCGGTTTATTCCCACCTAACCGATCAATTTCCTGTTCGGCCAACACACGCAAAAGTTTTACTTGAAGCGCGGCAGGCATATCACCTATTTCATCGAGAAAAACTGTTCCTTCATCCGCTAGTTCTAAGCGCCCTATGCGTGTGTGCGATGCACCTGTAAAAGCACCTTTTTCATATCCAAACAACTCACTTTCCAGTAATTCGTGAGGAATTGCACCACAGTTAACAGCAATGAAGGGTTTACTTACACGCTTGCTATTTTGATGCAGTGCTCGAGCAATCAACTCTTTGCCCGTTCCACTCTCACCAAAAATCATGACTGTGCTATCGGATATGGCTGCCTTCTCGATAACGCCGAAAACATCTCGAATACCCTGGCTGTCGCCAATGATAAAGTCTCTGCCAATTTTTTTTAAAAAACTCATAAGTAACTGATTTTATATCAAAATTTAGACCATTGTCAATCAATTGACGAAGAATAAACCAAAGGCGAGCCTACTCAATAATTGCGTGCTATTCATTGTAAATAATATTTTTTTTGAGCGAACTCAACTTTCTTATATCGTGCACCAACAATTTGCTTAATCTCAAAGTATATGGTCTGACAAAAATGGAACTCGCATCTTTTAATGATATCCAAGCATTGGCCAATAAAAAAATAAAAGCATCATAAATGCAACCATGCCAAGAAAGCTAAGGAGAGATCCAGTCCGAATCATTTCCCCTATAGTTATAAAACGTGATGAATAAGCAACTGCTGAAGCGGGAGTTCCTATTGGTAACATAAAGGCAAAATTACTCGTAAGGATGACTGTCATAGCCACCATGGACGGACTTATTCCATAGCTATCACTCATGCTTAATGCTGGTGGAAGCAAAACCGCAATAACAGCTGAATTACTCATGCAGTTAGTAAGCAATGTGGATAATACTGCAACTAAAAGTAAAAATACCGTCGGACTGTGGGTAATACCTTCAAAGGCATGTTTAGCAAGCCATAATGCGGCACCTGACTGGGACATAACTTCACCAAGGCAGA
>JAPYPM010000199.1 GCA_029937635.1 Nitrospinaceae bacterium | reverse complement strand
CTTCAATACTCACATCTAATTTTATGTGGACAAATTATTTTTGGCAAACCTAAAAAAAAATATTTATTCATATTCTAGTTCAAGTTGACATCTTGGAATGGCCTTATACAATGAGTTTAATACAACTGGATAAAATTTAAACAGGTTGAGTTTATGAGTTCTAATCATTACTGTAAGTGCCATTTTTTCGAGGGGGAGTCAGAGCATTGGGGGCTTCTTGATCGTAAAGCCTTTGCTCATAAAGGTGCATCTCCACATTATACTCCTGATATTGAGATTTCACCTGAGCACCTTATCCTAGAAGTTAATTTTGATTGGGTTAAGGAGCGAATTTGGGGTAAAACACAATATAATTTGCTTGTTAAGGGACATGATGTTGAAGAAATAACCCTTGATGCAGTCAATTTAGAGGTGTCACGTGTTTTAATTGGGAGAAAATCGGTAAATTTTGAAAATACGGGAAGAAAAGTTATTATCCCATTGAATAAAAAATATCAATTAGGTGATCGAATTAGTATTAAATTAGATCACTCTGTGACCCGCCCTGTTGCTGGAATCTACTTCACTAAACCTGACAACCATCATACAGATCGATTTAAAACAGTTTGGACTCAAGGGCAGGATGAGGATTCTCGTTACTATTTTCCCTGCTTTGACAAGCCAAACTTTAAGCAAACTACCGAAGTTATCATTAATCTTCCAAAAAATATGTTTGGTCTGTCAAATGGGCGTCTAGTTAAAAAGCGCATTTCTCGAACGGGTTCTTCTTTTCATTACAAGATGGAATTGCCGTATTCGACCTATTTGCTATCAATTGTTGCTGGTGAATTTTCAGAGCATAAAGAAACAGTAAAGGGAGTTGATATTAAGTGGTATGTCCAGAAAGGTCGAGAACAGGAAGGGCGAAATGCTTTTAAGCATACAGGTAAAATTATCAGTTTTTTTTCAGATTATACGGGGTTTAAGTATCCTTATAAACATTATACGCAAATAGCAGTACCCGAATTTATTTTTGGTGGAATGGAAAACTTCACCGTAACTACTCAGACAGATCTTGCATTATTCGATAATCGTGCTGCTTTGGATGGAGATTCGAATGGGCTTGTGGCCCATGAAGCAGCTCATACATGGTTTGGAAATATAGTCACTGCAAAAAACTGGTCCCAAGCTTGGTTGCATGAATCTTTCGCGACCTATTTTGATGCTCTTTATACTCAAAAATCAAAAGGAGATAATGAGTTTAGATATCAACTCCTAGAGAATGCAGAAACATATTTTAGTGAAGACTACTCCTATAGACGTCCCATTGTTACTAATATCTATAAGGAGCCCATTGATTTATTTGATGCTCACCTATATCCAGGGGGAGCAGTCCGTTTGCATCATCTTAAGTCTATTGTAGGAGAAAAACTATTTAAGAAAGGTCTGAAAATTTTTTTAGATCGGCACCGCTATGGCCTTGTTGAAACTTCCGATTTTATTAGATGCCTTGAGGAAGTGACCGGATGTAACTTTGATGAATGGTTGCAGCAATGGATATATCGTGGAGGCTATCCAAAGCTGGAGTTGACATTTGATTGGAGTCCCAATGATAAGATGGCTACTGTTGGAATAAAACAAACCCAAAAATCCGATAAAAAAAATGAAGAGCTATTATTCAAAATACCATTTTTTTTAGAGTTTTATTATAAAAATAGTAAGGAGAAATTTTCTATAGAAATAAAATCCGATAAGGAAAAGTTTTGTTTTCACCTTAAAAATAAGCCACTGTTTTTTAGGATAGATCCGGACTATGAATGTCCCTGTAAAGTTGTTGTTTCTGATGTGCCTCGTCATATGTTTTATGAGCAATTAAAACGTGATTTAGATCCCATTGGTCGTATAGAAGCCGCTTTAGCATTAACTAAAAATTCATCAACAGAAGGTGTGAATATTTTGGGAGAAAGATTAAAGAAAGAGAAAGAATGGGGTGTTGCCGTTCGTATTGCAAAAGCATTGGGTAAGATAGGTGGTAATGATGCTAGGGACTACTTAATTAAAGGGCTAAAGAATAGTGATCACAAAATTCGTAAAGGAATTATTAGCGCTTTGGGAAATTTTTGTCATGATGAAAAAGCTATTTTGTCTATTCGGCAATGTGCTAAGAATGACCCTTCATACAGAGTAGAAGCTATTGCTCTTCAGATGTTGGGTAAAATTAAAGATAAAGATTCGTTTGTGTTTCTAGAAAGTTCAATCAGCCGTAAATCTCACAATTCAATAGCACAAACAGCTATTTATAATGCTCTCGCTGAGTTGGAAGATGAGGCATCATGGGATTATCTCATAAGAGGAGCAGAGTATGGGGCCCATCGAAATAGCCGGCAGGCTGCAATGCGAGCACTAGCAAAACTTGCCGAGCGATACCCTTACCGCAAAGGGGAGGTTATTGAACATTTAATCAGATTTGCTCAAGAAAAACGAGGAACGCCAGCCGCGACATTTCGCGGTAAGTTAGGAGCTATTCTGGCTATGAAACAATTGGATGATCTATCAGTAGTTCCCGTTCTTAATAAAATAGCTGAAAATGAACCGGATGGGAGAATACAAAGACGTGCCGAAGATACGATTTCGTATCTTAGAGAATCTGCAAGAAAACCAAAAGAAATAAAAGAAATCCGTTCGGAGTTAGATAGTGTTATCGCAGAAAATAAATTACTCCGTGAGCGTGTGGACATGATTGAAAAAAAACACACAGCTAAAACTCGAAAGAAAAAAGGATAAGAAAATGAATCAACCTTTTAATGACCAGCCTGTAGAAACTTTGATAGACAAAGGCCTTATTCAGGAAGGAACAGTTCTTGATCTTCGTTTGAAATACATAGGCGACAAAGGCGTTGAGTATTTATCAAAGTGCGCTAAACTTGTAAACCTTCGTGAATTAAAACTAGAGCGAAATGAAATAACAGACAAGGGAATACAGTTTCTTGCGGAGTCCACCATATTAACTAACCTTAAATATCTAAGTCTTGAAAGAAACTCGATAGGTGATGAAGGTGTTAGATCAATTTGTTTGTCACCTCTTTTTTCTCACCTAACCGAACTTAATTTATGGAAGAATCAAGTTGGGTCTGAGGGGGCTAAAGCGATTGCAGACTCACTTGTTCTTAGTAAGTTGCAAAAACTTGATCTTGCAAAAAATAAAATTGGGGATGATGGTGGAAAGGCTCTTGCGGAAAGTCAAACTCTAACGTCTCTTAAGTATGTTGACCTCTTTGGAAATGGAATAAGCGAAGAGACTCAAGGAATTATTAAGGAATCTATCAACTTTAAAAATCTCCAGCATTTAGTTTTGGCATAAACATAGAGATCAAATTTTACGCTACTTATTTCCATTCAATGCCTTTGAGTCTTATAGGCCGGTCTTTTTTTTTGTCGATATAAACTTCGATCTCGTCGATCCCATCTAGATAATTATTTTTCATGAAAGCCGATTCTCCAGGGCCATGGTAACGTTGTGAAAAAATAGAAAGTCTTTGAGCCGTGCGATTACGAAAACTTCTCTCCCATTGCCTTCTTTCAGATGGAATCATTCCTCTTATTTGAGGATAGTTTTTAACTCGGTATTTTAGATAGTTTAAGAAAGTCTCATCGACTTCCAATTTCAATGGTGGCAGAAGTGTTGCAGGAGAAAACTCTAGTAGTGGGCGGTCATCAGTTATAAATTCAGCACTCTGAATAAAAGAACCTACATTTGCTGCATCTGTTAGAAAAAAATCTGTAAAATCCAGAAACGAATTTATACCTATTTGTTGAGCGGATTTTTTAATTTCAGGTAACCGCATTAGCTCATCAAATCTTATTTTGTCAAGATTAATTTCCTCTTTTGATCCAACCAGTAAGACTATTCTTGTTAAAAAGCTATTCCAGATCGATGTATTTGGAAAAGTTTTCTGAAAGGTTTTTAAAATAGATTTGGCATCATCAGATCCAACAAGATGAAGCGGTAGCCATTGCATCATGATGCCATTTTTATTTAATCGCTCGGACGCTAATTCATAAAATTCTTGTGAGTAGAGATTGACAGTTCCTGCTTGAATAGGTGACATCGGCTCAAGTGTTATGACATCATATTTCTTTTTACTCCACCTTGTGAAGGTGCGGCCATCCTGAATATGAATATTGATGTTTTTCTTTCTTTGTGCTTTATGATTCCATTTTGAAAAATTATGAGCCAGCGATAATACATTTTTATCTATTTCTATGCCGTCTACTTGCACCCCTGGGAATAGAGATACTGTCCCAGTTGTATTACCAGTGCCAAAACAAATCACCATTACTTCTTTTGGATTAGGATGTAAGACCATTGGTATAAAACCCATCGCTTGCATATAATCACTGCCTCCAATAGAGTCAGATACTGTTGCTGTGCTAAATCCATTCATGTATAAAGTGCGTGCTTTTGATTTCTTATCCTCAATAACGCTTAGGGTTGAATATTCTCCTTCTATGTAATCAATAAGTTTTAGCTGGGACTTTGGAATATTCATTTCTATTCTTGCTAAATTTTGACTGCCAAGTTGTTCTGTAGATATTTTAGGGTTAGACCATTTATAACCAAGAAAGATGATTGTTGTTGCGAGCAAGGCAGATTTAATAAAATTTTTGCAATTACATTTACAGTGCATTGCCATTGCAATAAAGCATAAAAAGATAAGGATAGAATAGATGACAAATAAAGACATCCGAATTCCCATTAAAG
>JAPYPM010000198.1 GCA_029937635.1 Nitrospinaceae bacterium | reverse complement strand
GGCTTATAGTGCGCATTCGTCAAGAATACGACAAATTAAAACAAGTCAATATGACAAGGCAACTTCATAGAATAATTGCGCATGACCAGCCGTACACATTTCTTTACGTTAGTAAGGTGACTCAATTGCTAGATAAAAAAATTGTAATTGTCGAGCCTCAAATGGATGGGGCAGAAAAATACAAAAAAATTTATTCCACCCGTGCTGGTGACATCAATTACTACTTCAATAAATGGAGAAAACTCGATTTTGTTCCACAGTTCAATCATTTAAACTAAAAAATACTTTGTTGTAATTTTTTTTTGGTTCAATGAAATATTTTCCTCTGTAAGTATACCTCGATCGTATTTTTAGCGTTACTAGCAACTGCAATATCAATCATGCCATCGTTGTTATAATCGCCACTGGTAATAGCGAGAGGAGTTCCCCCATCCACTACGTAGTCACGAGTAGGGTAGTGAAATGATTCATTGCCAGTTCTCATTATCAAGGAGAAATTACTACTTCTGGAGTTAGCTACTGCAACATCAATTTGGTTGTCGGAATTGAAATAGCCCACCGTTAGGGCGCTGGGGCCACCCCCTCCTGAGAACGTTATTTCTTTTTCGAAAGTTCCGTCACCTCGCGAAAAGAGCATATACATATTGTCTCCTTGGCCAGAGCTGAAAATTAAATCCTGTAGTCCATTACCGTTCATATCTTTTTTTATGAGAGATAAAGGGACTAATCCTTTTGCCAGTTTTTTAGGTTTGAAAAAAGTTCCATTTCCCTTGCCTAAGTAAAGACGTATAGCACTTGAGGTTGAGCTACTAGTTGCCAAGGCGATATCAATATTTTTATCCCCGTTGAAATCTCCGGCCACTCCAGAAAAGGGTCTAGATCCAGTTATGTATGTTTCCCCTTTGCTGAAAGTGCCATTCCCTAATCCTGTGAAGATTTCCATTTTGTCAAAGGTAAGAGTTATGGCCACGTCTAACTTCTTGTCATTATTATAGTCAGCAGGAATAACCGCGAGCGGTACTTTTCCCGTTTTTATTCCTGGGAGTCTACGAAAAGATCCATTTCCGTATCCAAGGAGGACTGTGAATTGTTCTGCGCCGCGAGAATTTGTCAAAAGATCTGGAATGCTATCACCATTGATATCACCTGCCGTAATGGTTGTGGGCTCAGAAGAAACAGAAAATGTTAGGTCTTTTCTGAAACTTCCATCGCCTTTACCTAGGAGGACCGATAATGTGTTGTTCTTTGCGTTAGCAGATACCAAATCGGGGAAACCGTCCAAGTTTAAATCAACAGTAATTAAATATGCCGGCCCCCTGCCTACTTTTAATTCCGTATATTTGTAGAATGTTTTTGGAGGTGGCGATGGGAATTTAAATTCACATCCTACTAATACGCAAACAAGTATAAACATACTTGTGATTCGCAAAGCGTTTATTTTTTTTTGATAAAAAATAATAGACATTGTTTCTTGAAATTCGTTATATTAAGAAGTACTGAGTTGTTTTAATGTGTACATGCCTAATGAAATTGACTTGATTTTAGTGTGAGCCTATGCCAAAATCATTAAAATTTTTTATCCCCTCGCTTCATCATTTAATTGTTGAGGCTATCTTTTATAACCCATGAGGAGGAATGCCTTGAAATCCTACCAGAGTGTCCTTATTCTTAAAGCAGACTTGGATGATGCCCAAGTTGATCAGGTAATTGAAAAAATAACCGAATTTTTATCCAAAAACAACGGTTCTCTATTGAAGGTCGATAAGTGGGGGAAAAAACGCTTAGGTTATCGCATAAAGAAGAGTCGGTTTGGTTATTACCTTAATATTTATCATACATGTGAGAGTTTGAAAGTTTCTGCTCTTGAAGCAGATTATAAGTTGTACGACCTGATTCTTAAATTTCTCGTAATTAAGTTGAGTGCTAAGGAACTTGAGCAAGAAATGAAGAGTGATGAGATCGATAATGGAGTTGAGGAAGCTAAAGAAAAAAAACCGGTAACAAAGAGTGAGAGTGATAATGGAGTTGAGGAAGTAAAAGAAAAAAACTGATAATTAATTGAAGTAATTAAAAAGATTTTTATCATTCAGACTAAATTTAATTTAGCCCTATTTGGTTGGTCCACTTAAAATTGAGTTTTTTGAACTATGGCTAGTTTTAATAAAGTAATGTTGATGGGTAACTTGACCCGTGATCCAGAGTTAAGGTTTACGGCTAATGGTTCTGCTGTGGCAAGTTTTGGCCTTGCTGTTAACCGAAAGTTTAAGCAGGGAGATGAATGGGTAGATGACGTTTGCTTTGTGGATATAACGGTTTGGGGTAAACAAGGTGAAAACTGTGCTGAATACCTAAGTAAAGGGCGACCAGCATTTATTGAAGGGTACTTGAAGTTCTCGACATGGGAAACTGATGGTCAAAAAAGAAATAAGTTGGAAGTAGTTGCTAACACGGTTCAGTTTCTTGGATCTCGGAATGATACATCAGGAGGTTCGTCAATAGAGCAGGCATCGGTGCCGCCTAAAGAAGATGACGTGCCTTTTTAAAATAACCTTTATAAACTAGGACATGAAATGGCTAGAAGTAGTGGAAATAAAATATCTAAAAGTACAAGAAAAAAAACGCAGTTTACTCAAAAAATTTGCCGATTTTGCGCAGATAAAGTGACTAGAATTATTTTTTATGATATCAAAAGTCTTAAACCTCTTATTTCTGAACGAGGGAAAATTGTCTCCTCTAGAATTTCTGGTAATTGTGCTATGCATCAACGTAGGTTGACCACGGCGATCAAGAGAGCTAGAAATATAGCTTTACTTCCATTCGCAGAGGCATCCTAACCTTGTGGTTGGAAAACTAAAGCCTGAAAAAGCATTACTTCTAGTAGTAATCTTTTTAGTATTTTTGTTCTTAGCCGCTTTGGTGCCGGCATTTTCGTTGATGATTGGGGTTCTTATTCCAGTTCCCTTGACTTTTGTTTATATTCATTTTGGACGTCGCACGGGGTTAGCTCTTTTGGCCTTGATATTTGTGGCACTATATAGCCTGATGGGCCCGAAGCAGGCGACCATGTTTTTCACTGAATATGCGGTTTTAGCAGGTTTTATGGCTGAGGCTATTCGCTTCAGGTTTTCATTTGATAAGTGTATTTTGCTGAGCGCACTGGGCTCAGCAGTACTTTCCATCGCTTTACTGGTATTTGTATTTACTGATAGAGAGGCCACGCTTCTCGAGTTCTTTCATAAACAGATAGATGGGCACTTCGCACAGTCAATAGAATCCCTTAAGGCAATCGGTGATAAGCCTGAAGAACTCAAGATGGTGCAGGATTTTGCTGCTAAAGCTTCAGGATCGTTGGCGCAGGCATACCCAGCATTCATCTTTTTTGGGTCATTTATAACTGCATTGATTAACTATTATTCTATTCGGTTTTTATGGGGCCGCATTTATAGTTATAATATGTTTAACGAAATGCGTTTTTCTGGTTGGGTCCTGCCGGATCAAGTTATATGGCTTTTGATCGGCTCGAGCGCTCTTTTTTTTCTAACTGGTAATATTTTTGGTACTATTGGGATAAATTTTCTTTTAATCACTGCGGCTGCCTATTTCTTTCAAGGTCTCGCAATTATTATTTATTTTTTAGAATCTAGAAATGTACCAATGTTTTTTTGGGTTCTTATTTTTTTTGTTATAATCATTCAACCTCTTTTGGTTGGAGCATTAATAGGGCTAGGAATTTTTGATGCATGGATGGATTTGAGGAAAGTTAGAGTGGTTGTGGAACAAAATTCAGAATGAAAAGTAATTTCATTTTGGCTTAAACTTAGATGGAGTGAATAAAGGTTATGAAATTGTTGCTCAAAGAAGATGTTCACGGTTTAGGAAGTTGTGGTGATCAGGTTGAAGTTAAAACTGGATATGGAATAAACTTTCTGATTCCTAAAGGTCAAGCTATTTTGGCGACACCTAAAAACCAGAAGCAGTTTAATCACCAAAAAAGTATTATTCAGGGTCGACTTAAAAAGGTTAAAGTAAGCGCTGAAGCTCAGGCTTTAGAGATTGCTAAAGTTATATGCAAGTTTAAGAAAAAAACAAGTGATAGTGGAAAAATTTTTGGTGCTGTGACCACCCAAGAAATTTCTGAAAACCTTAGAAGTCAAGGTATAGAATTGGATCGTAGAAAATTGCAACTTAAGGACCCGATTAAATCTTTAGGAGATTTTGAGGTGCCAGTTAAGCTTCACCCTGAAGTTACTGTTTCAGTAAAAGTTACTGTAGATCAAGAAAAAGTGGAATCGAAAGAGTCTCCTAAAGCACCTAAAGAAGAAAATCCTTCAAAAGAAGAAAAATCTTCATAATTAGTTTTATCATCACTAAAAGTTCCAGAATATGGCCCAAGCGGTTAGCCAAATTTCATTGGACAAGCTTCCGCCATATAATTTGGAAGCAGAGCAGAGTGTCATAGGTGCTTGTTTCAAGGCTGAAGATGCTTTATCTAAAGCTTTGGAAATCTTAAGTGAAGATGACTTCTATAAAGTGTCCCACCAAACCGTTTTTCGAAACATGCGGGCCCTGTTTGAGGTCAATCAACCGATAGATATGCTTGGTTTGGCTGACCGTATGCGTCAAAGTAACGAACTCGAACCTGCCGGTGGAATCAATTATCTAAGTCAGTTAGAAGACTTTGTTCCAACTGCTACCGCAGTTGCTCATCATGCCAAAATTGTCCGTGATAAAAAAATATTACGGGACCTAATTACCACTGCAA
>JAPYPM010000197.1 GCA_029937635.1 Nitrospinaceae bacterium | reverse complement strand
AACACCTACTGTGCGCAGAGAATTAATGGCAAAATGAAGAACCAAAAACGCGCCTACCGGGATGATACCTGTCAAAGAGTGCGTCTTAAAGATCAGGTAATGTATTTGATTTTTTGTTTGCTGGTTCATAAAGTCTTTTAAAATTTATCTATCAGCCAAAAAAACTCTAAGAGCTTCTAAAGTTCACTTATATAAAACGATACTATTTTTCTAAAAATCCGATTCCAGAATAGGTTTTGTTTTAAAGTTAGGGTCGATCGGTTTATCATTCGAACTAATTTTAAGTATTTTTGGGTCGTCAACAAAAAAGGATACCGATCCACATTGAGAGCATACTTTAGGTTGAAGTGGGATTTTTTTTTCTACCCCATGATCCCGTCTCACTACCATGATCTGCTCCATGTCTTTTGAAGATCTAAGACAAATATCACCTTTGAGAATTTGTCCGCCGCATTTAGTGCAGGTTTCTAAACTTTCGGGCATAGAATGTTTCCCTTTAGTTGGGCATGAAAATTTATATGATTTGTATAACCCAGTATGTGGGTTTTATGTAGAGATTGCAACATGACGTATTTTTTATAAAAGGGAGTTTTTTTTATGTCAATTTGAGGTAATAGATGGTTGCTGAGGATTTAATAATGATACTGTTTTTGGTTTGTGTTGATTAGACTTATTAAAGTTTATTAGTTTACTGGCTATAAGGTTTTAAATTTAATGAATATAAAAAAAAATATACTTATTTATTTAACACATTCACGTGTGCAGGCATGGAATTTTTTACCAGACCATAGCGGGTTTTTGGAAAAGAATGTTCCAGGTTTAAAGGTGTCTATTTGTTTAAACTCAAAAGAATTTTTGAAATGTTTGCCAGAAGCGGAGGTGATAGTTGTATGGTTTTTTAAAACTGATTGGCTTGAAAAAGCCCCAAATCTTAAACATATTTTTACTCCAGCAGCAGGAAAGGATTGGATTAAATTAGATGCAAGTAAGGTTAGGGTATCGAACGGAAGATTTCACGGACCAATGATAGCTGAAAGTATAATTGGTGCTATTTTTTATTTTTTAAAAGCTTTTCATTTTTCAAAAAAAATGCAATTACAACAAAAATGGGCTCGTGTAAAAATTTCTGAACGTTTGGGTTCACTTAAGGGAAGCCGAGTTACTATCCTAGGGTTCGGGCATATAGGTCAATGTGTAGGCAGACTTCTCAAGCCTTACGGTTGTATGATAACAGGTATCAAAAGAACTCTTATCAAAGATCCAGATTATTTTGAAAGCTGTGATCGTGTTTTAACCGTTGAAAAAGTTTCTGAAGTCCTAGAGACAACGGATCATCTTATTCTTGCATTGCCTGGAGGAGTGGAAACGGAAGGAATATTAACATATGAACTTTTGTGTAAACTTCCTGCCCATTGTTATCTTTTCAATATTGGCAGGGGTAACGTTTACGAAGAGCAGGATTTAGTTGAGGTTCTTGAAAACAAAAAAATAGCAGGAGCTTATTTGGATGTTTTTTCGGTCGAACCTCTTTCAGAGAAATCACCTTTATGGAGCATGGATAATGTTCTTATCCAACCGCATATTTCAGCAGCGTCTCCCCATTATATGCAACTCTATGTTGAAGAATTAGCTGATAAAATTAATAATTTAAATAAAAGTAATTTAACAAGATAAACGAATTAAGACAGGTCGTATTTCAATGCCAACTCTTTGAGTTGCTTTTGGTCTATTTCTGAAGGGGCTTGTGTCATCATGCAAGTTGCTTTCTGAGTCTTTGGAAAAGCAATGACTTCTCTAATCGATGGTGCGTTTGCTAATAGCATGGTGATACGGTCTAACCCAAAAGCAATTCCACCATGCGGAGGGGCACCATATTGAAGAGCATCTAAGAGAAAACCAAACTTTAATTCAGCTTCATCTTTTTTAATACCAAGTAGTTCAAACATTTTTTGCTGAATATCTTTTTGGTGGATACGGATACTCCCGCCACCAATTTCATTTCCATTAAGAACCAAGTCATAAGCACGGGCTCTCATTGCGCTTGGATTAGATTCAAATTTATCTAAATCTTCTTCCAGCGGGGCTGTAAAAGGGTGATGCATCGCTGTATTACGCTTTTGGTCTTCATCGTATTCAACCAACGGGAACTCGGTGATCCAAACAAGTTTGATTAGTTTTTCATCGATTAAGTTGAGTAGTTTTGCTGCTCCTAGCCTTACATTAGCTAGCGAATCAGCTACAATTTTTGGGCTATCAGCTGAGAATACAATGGTGTCACCGGGTTCTCCTTTTACTGATTTAATGAGATGGTCAAGCATTCCCTTTTCGAAAAACTTTATTATAGGAGATTGTAGTTCGTTTGGTTGAATCTTGATCCATGCCATTCCTTTGGCGCCGTATGTTTTAGCGATCTCGGTCAGGTCGTCGAGTGCTTTGCGTGAAAGAGAATCAGCGCTTGCTTTTATATTGATAGCTTTAACCTGTCCTCCTGCATCTAATGCCTGTGCAAAAACTTTAAACTCAGCTCCTCTAACGACTTCACTAACATCCACTAATTCGAGCCCAAATCGCAAGTCTGGTTTATCCGACCCAAAACGGTTAATAGCATCTTTGTATTTTAATATCTCAAATGGTGCTTCTACTTTTATTTCTAGAGCCCCTTTATAGATTTCAGTAATCAAATTTTCGACCAGAGAAAAAATTTGTTTTTCATCAACAAATGACATTTCCATGTCTATTTGGGTAAACTCTGGTTGGCGGTCTAGCCTTAGGTCTTCGTCGCGGAAACATTTTACAATCTGAAAATATCGGTCCATCCCTGATACCATCAGTATTTGTTTGAAGAGCTGTGGCGACTGAGGTAATGCATAAAATTTTTGTGGGTTGAGGCGACTAGGAACTAAGTAGTCGCGAGCTCCTTCTGGGGTACTCTTAGTCAGTATTGGTGTCTCTATTTCAATGAACTTGGCTTTATCTAAAACATTTCTTGTGATGCGAGTAATCTGATAACGAAGTTCGAGGTTTTTTTGGAGCACGTCACTTCTTAAATCAAGATAACGATGTTTGAGTCGGGTAGCTTCGCCAACCTCCTGATCTTCCCATCCTGTAAATGGAGGTGTGCTTGATGGGTTTAATATTTCGAACTCTTCGATAAAAACTTCTATCGTTCCCGTTTTTAGTTTTGGGTTGACCATGTCTTTCGGTCGTGTTCTTACCTTACCGCGGACGGAAATTACAAAATTTCCTCGTAATGAATGAGCTTCCTGGTGCGCTAACTGGTCAATCTGAGGATTGAGTACAACTTGTGTGAGACCATGTTTATCCCACAAGTCAATAAAGATAAGCCCTCCGTGGTCTCTTCGGGTGTGAACCCAACCGCAAAGTGAAACTACTTCATCAATATTTTCTTGAGTTAGCTCTCCACATGTATGGGTACGTTGTTGCATGCTGTGTCGGTATTAAGATGAAGGTTGGAATATGTTAAAAGACCAAATAACATACTGAAATTATGGGAGATTTGCAAGGGATAACACTGGATGAAAAAAAAACAAATAGTTATATCTTTTAGTGGTTCCTTGGAAGGGGGTAACTGAAAAAGGGGCAATTAAAAAAATAATTTGATCTAAGCCTTGCAACCTAAATTAGCAGAATTATTCTTCGCTAATTATTTCTTGTTTCTGAGCTTGGAGTTCTTCTTCTAGGGCTTTTTGTTCTAGTATTTTTTTCTCGGTTTCAAAACGTTTTTGTTCGTCTTCCATTTGTTTTTTTCGTATTTGTTGCTCAATCACCATAAGGGGTTTGATCTTAACGGCAACCGGAATATTGACTGTGCTGCATGATCTTGCACAGACCCCGCAACCAGTACATATATTTTTGTGAAACTCTGGTTGTTGGTCCTTGTTCTGTGTTATTGCTCCAGGAATGGGGCAGTCGATGATGCACTGCTGACAAAAAGTATCCCCATAAGCTTGGCATTTTTTTTTATCGAGGATGGCATATCCCATATTTACTTCGCTGGGGCTACTGACGGGCAACAAGGCCTTGTCGGGACAGGCAGAGATGCACGGAAGGTCATCGCACATAACACAAGGATTTTTAATTGGATCAATATAGGGTGTTCCCATAACAAGAAAGCCAAACTTTTTAGGTGCCTTTACTATTGCATCTTTAGGACAGGCATGGATGCATTTGTCACATCGGGTACAGTCTTGGAGAAATTGTCGTTCAGTGACTGCTCCGGGTGGGCGGAGAAGGGGAACTCTTTTGGTGAACTTATCTACAGTCTCGTTGATTTTTTCGATTTTCTTTTGAACCGTTTCTACTGCGGGTTTAGCAAAAAAATGTACGCCTTGCTTGATTAATCCGCGACGGTCGTATTCAGGGTCAACCTCATCATCTTCGGCAACCTCGGTAATCTCTTCCAATGTTTTATCTGGGTTTTCTCTGATTTCCGAACTAGGTAGCTCTTCAGGAATTATTAAATTATTTTCTGCTGGACTCATCGAGTACAGTTCTTGCTCATCTGTTTTGGAGCTAGGTCGAAAGCGAGACACAAGACGCTTGAAAAAACTTTGTTTTTGGGATGAGAGATGATCGTCTTCGAGGTTAACAGCAGATTCCCCAGAGGTGTCATCTAATTTTAAGGAATTTTCATCTTCTTCGTTCTTTTCGTCACCTTCTTCAGATTCTTCGATTGGTTTTACATTAAGTTCAGCCGCAGACTTCATGAAATTGCCAAAAGAAAAAAGGTCGCGTCGCGACAATTGTTTTT
>JAPYPM010000196.1 GCA_029937635.1 Nitrospinaceae bacterium | reverse complement strand
TCAATTTTAAAATATTTTTTAATGCATAAATAATTTTATATTGGTCTTTTAATTCTAAATTAGGATAAGTAGGTAAAGAAAATATAGTTTTTGCAAATTCTTCAGTTTTTTTTAATTTTATATTTTGTTTTGATGCTGGCATTTTGTGGTTTGGAAAAGGATAATTGATGTTTATCTGAATTCCTTTCTTTTTTAAGATATTTAATATTTGATCTCTTTTTTTATGTCTTACGACATAAAGATGATATGTGTGAAAGTTAAATTTGTTTGTTTTAGGTAATATTAAACCTGTGTTTTTTAAATTTTTTTCATAAATATTAGCTATTTTTCTTTTTTGATTAATATATTTTTTGAAATTTAATATTTTTATATTTAAAATTGATGACTGAACTTCATCTAATCTTGAGTTAATTCCACTTTCAAAGGAGTAATATCTTTTATTGTAAATATTTTTTGGTTTTAATTCTTCAATTCCATAAAATCTAATTCTTCTCATTTTTTCATAATATTCATTTTTCATTGTCGTTAAAAAACCACCATCACCAAATGCACCTAAATTTTTAGTAGGATAAAAAGAAAAACATCCAATATCACCAAAATTTCCTACATTTATATTTTTATGTTTTGCACCTTGCGCTTGCGAACAATCTTCAATTATTTTTATTTTATTTTTTTTTGCTATTTTGCAAATTTCAGTCATATCACAAGATTGACCATAAAGATGAACTGGAATTATTAATTTAGTTTTTTTTGTTATTGCTTTCTTGAGACTATTAATATCCATTAAATATTCATCATTTACTTCTACAAATTTTACTTTGCCTCCAACATTTTGGATTGCCGCAATTGTAGGAATTGCCGTATTTGAAACAGTTATAACCTCATCGTTATTAGAAATTTTGAGAGTTTTTAATGCAATTACTAAAGCCTCGGTTCCACTTTTTACACCTATGCCATATTTGGATTTATTGATTTTTAGGAATTTTTTTTCAAATTTATTTAATTCAGTGCCAAAAAAAAGTTTATTACTTTTAAACACCTTATCCAGCGATATAAAAATCTTTTTTTTTAAGTCTTTATATTCTTTCTGATAGCTCCAAGTTTTAATCATATATTACCCAAATTTTTTTTTATAAATCAATGTGTGCTATCCATTTTCCTTTTTTACTAAATTCATCTTCTTTGGTAAAAATTTCTTTCTTATGGTTCCATGCAAATAAAAAAGCGTAATCTGGCATATTATTTTTAAAAT
This sequence comes from Nitrospinaceae bacterium, assembly GCA_029937635.1. Lineage (GTDB taxonomy): Bacteria > Nitrospinota > Nitrospinia > Nitrospinales > VA-1 > Nitromaritima. The sequence continues at coordinate 3,527 of JAPYPM010000196.1, read as the reverse complement.
GATCCATGGAAACTATTGGTATATGTGTTCCTGGTGAAAATTTATTTATTTTTTCAGGCGTGGTGTCGCAAATATAATCAATTTTATTTTTATCTATACCACAAAAGTTTAATATAGTGGTACTTTTGGATGTTGCTGCATAACCACATATGCTTTTCCCATCAGCAAGAATCTTGTCTATTTTAAAGTTTAGTTTGTCTCTAGAGTTTTCACATTCTTTTTTAAACTTTAGACAAGAGGATATATTATCTAAATTAAGATTTTTTTCTTTATTTAATTTATCTATTACATTTTTATTTATTACATGAATATTTTTTCTACCAATAACATATCTCATTGAACCACCATGGGTAGTTTGAGGTAGTAAGTCAATTAATTCCATATCAAATAAATTGAAAATTTTACTTACAGAAGTTGCAGAGAACATAAATATATGTTCATCATATATTTGATCGTAAGAAATCTTGCTAAACATAGATCCTAGGTACGGTTCTTCAAAAATAAATAAGCCATTTTTATTTAACATTGAATCTACAGCTTCAATTAAATCTATTAAATTTGGAACATGACAAATAGCATTTGCAGCACAAATTATGTCTGTATTATTTAAAAATTTATTATGATCTTTTATTGTCTTTGAATTAAAAAATTGATTAGTGGTATTTATACCTTGTTCTTTAGCTTTATCAGCAACATTTTTAGAGGGTTCAAAACCTAATACGCTAATTTCTTTTTCTTTAAAATTTTCTAAAAAAGTTCCATCGTTAGAGCCGATTTCAATAATATTAGTTTGCATATTAACAATTTTTTTTTTAATCCAATTCGCATAATTTCTAAAATGAACTTTCATATACTCTGAACTCCCTGTAAAAAAAGGATAATTTTCGTTGAACATCATTGATGGTTTTGGATGATCATTTAATTGAAATAAAGATAACTCTTCTGAGAATCCAACTTCCATTTCAAAAAAAAATTCATCCTTGAAGTTTTCTTTTTTTAAAAAAGCGTTTGCAATTGGCATTTCACCAAACGACATAAATGGATTGATATTTTTTTTAGATATTTTGCACTTCATGATTTTAAGTAATCAAATAAATTAAGAGTTTCTTCAACATCTTTCTCAATTTTTGCGTTTAAAGATAATCCGCTTTTTTTAAGTTTAGACCCATCTACATGGTAGGATAATTGATTCATAATTTCAGCTTTGACCAATGCAACTTTGATATTTTTCTTATATTTCTTAATTTTGTTTAGAATTTGATTTACCGTACAATTTTCAGATAAGGCATTATATATGTCGTTCTTAAAGAAATCTTTATTAATGCAGAATTTAAAAACTTTAAAAGCATCTTTCAGAGACAAGTAGGGTCTATATTGATGTAAAGCAGTTTTATAAACTAAAATTTTTTCATTCAAAGCAGCATTAAAACAAAACTTATTAACAGCTGTATGAAATCTAATACCTTTAGATACACCAGAGATAGTTCCAAATCTAAATGTTGTATATTTTAATTTTTTACTTTCTTTTTTAAGCATATTTTCTTCAATAATCTTTATTTGTGCATATGGAGATTGAGGTTTTAAATATTTTTTTTCACAAGTTTCATCTACAATATCTGCCTGTTTTCCGTAAACGCTTGTTGAAGATAAGTGAATTAATTTTACTTTTTTGGATTTACAATATTTAATAACTGTTTTAAGACAATTGATGTTATTTGAAAACATTTGATTTTTTTTACCAAAACTTTTTTCGGCATTTGTCATTGATGCACAATGAATTATAAAATCTACATTTTTAAAATCATTGAGAGATTTAGGATTATTTAAGTCCCTTATATAGAATCTTTTTTTAGACTTTTTCCTCAAATTAAACAATGAAGAATGCCTATTCGACTTTAAATTATCGATCAAAATTGTTTCTTTAATTTCTTTAATTTTATGAATGTGTTCAGCCACAAAGGATCCAATATGACCACAAGCACCTGTTATTAATAATTTCATATTTTATCTTTTTTAATTATTTTTAAAAATTCTTTATATTTCTCAATATAATCACTAAACTTATATTCCTCATCACAAAAAACCATTAGTAGTGAGCTTTTATTCAAAAATTTTATTTTACACCATGTTTTTGGTTTTAAAAGGTAGCCTTTTTTATTCTTATAATTCAAAGTAACCTTATCTTTATTTTTTGAATTCTCATACTCAACTTCAATTTTACCCAATAATGGATAAAGAAATTGAGAACATTTTTTATGAGCATGGTTACCTCTAATAAAATTATTATTACCATGTATAATAAAAATTCTTTTTGGTTTAAATGGAATATCTTTTTTAAAGGAAATAGGTATTAGAAGGCCACTTTTTTTTTTATATGATTTAATTGAAATTTTTTTCATTAGAAATAGACTACTTATTTTTTATTAATATCATAGTATATTACTGGCCACTCAAGTGTTTTTGTGTATTTTTTAAACCAATAAGGAAGAAATCTTTCTGCTAAAAAAGTGTATATTCTTGTTTGACCATATCCTTTCAAATTAAATCCAAATGTTTTTTCACATTCTGACAGCCATGAAAAAACTTCAGTAAAATATTTATCTATAATTTTATCAGATTTGGTTATGAACATATTTCCTTGAGAAAAAGATACTTCTTTTCTAACAAAATTATAAAAAGAATGTTTATCTTTATCTGGCAATAAATCTATAGCTTTATCCATATTTCCACACCCATGCGCCATATCAAACTGCCATCTAATTGTTCTCTTTGATTTAAATATAGCTAGCGGATTTCTAATTAGTGCCATTTTACCATTTTTTATTAATTTCATTAATTTAAGATTATTTATAAAAATTGGTTTACCTAAAATTACCTCATAATTATCCCACTCATTTGATACTTTTTGTAATACTAGATTTTTTAATTCTTTTGTTTCATTATTAGTTTTGTTACCCCAATATTCTCTGTAAGAGCAAAAACCAACCCAGTCATCTTTATCTTTTTCTTTTAACTTATTTTTCCAATACCAGTAATAAAAAGTGTATTCGCCATAATAAGGATTTTTTTCAAAAATATTAATTAAACTATCATCTCTAAGCCATTCGCTGGAAAAATTTTTATTTTTTAAACCCACCGGTATATAATTTAGATCTTTAATAATAGGTAAATTATCATTTTCTAAACACATGCAATAAATCTTTAAATTCTTCATTTAATGTCTACTAATGTTATAGAAGTGAATACTACTAAATTAGGCATAAATTTTTTTTTACATTAATAACTTCAGTAAGTATAGTGTTTTCTATTAATCATGGTTTTAAATAATACAAATTTAACTTTTATAATAGCTACCTATAAAAGTGAAAACATAATTTTTGAGTGTATAAACTCACTGACCAAAAACTCAAATATTATTGTAATTGAAAATTTCAAAAATAATAATTTAAAAAAAAGGTATATAATTAAGAATAATTATGAATAATTTATTATCTAATTTAACAGTTAATATTCTTACTTATCGAACA